>NZ_JBWKQZ010000045.1:0-45096 GCF_059419025.1 Cupriavidus sp. GW821-FHT07C08 | reverse complement strand
GTATAGCCGATCAGCAGGTTGAAGGCGCACGCAAACAGCGCGAAGCACAGCACCTTGAGCACGAACACCGGATACGCGCCGGCCAGCGGCGCGGCCAGCAGGCACGCCAGCACCACGCCGTACATCACCTGCTTTGGCAGGCGCCCCGCCACCTGCTGCTGCCGCATGCCGATTGCGGCGATAGATTGTCCGCTCATCACTTCTCCTTTCCGAACAGCCCTGCCGGGCGCAACAACAGCACCACCACCATGATGACGAAGACAACGGTGGAAGATGCTTCCGGGTACAACACCTTGGCCAGCCCTTCGATCACGCCCAGCCCCAGGCCGGTCAGGATCGCGCCCATGATCGAGCCCATGCCGCCGATCACCACCACCGCGAACACGACGATGATCAGGTTCTGCCCCATCAGCGGCGACACCTGCATGACCGGCGCCGCCAGCACCCCGGCAAACGCGGCCAGCGCCACGCCGAAGCCGTAGGTCAGCGTCACCATCCGCGGCACGTTGACGCCGAACGCCTCGACCACCTTGGCGTTCTCGGTGCCGGCGCGCAGGTAGGCGCCCAGCTTGGTCTTCTCGATCACGTACCACGTCGACAGGCAGACCGCCAGCGATGCCCCAACCACCCACACACGGTAATTGGGCAAGCGCATGAAGCCGAGGTCGGAGGCGCCCTGCAGCGCCTCGGGCGGTGCATAGGGCAGCCCGGACACGCCATAGACCGAGCGGAAGATGCCTTCGATCACCAGTGTGATGCCCAGTGTCAGCAGCAGGCCGTAGATATGGTCGAGCTTGTAGATCCAGCGCAGCATGGTCTTCTCGATCCCCACGCCCAGCGCGGCCACCACCAGCGGCGACAGCAGCAGCATCGCCCAGTAGCTGAACCCCGCATAGGTCATGCCGGCCCACGCCAGCACCGCGCCCAGCATGAAGAGCGCACCGTGCGCGAAGTTGATGACGTTCAGCAGCCCGAAGATCACCGCCAGGCCCAGGCTCAGCATGGCGTAGAAGGCACCGTTGACGAGCCCGAGCAACAGCTGCGACAGCAGCGCCGGGAGCGGGATTTCAAACAGATTCATGAGTCGCTCCTTATACGCCAAGCAGTTCATGCAGCACCGGCATCCTGGCCTGCAGCTCATTGGCCGCGAAGCGCTCGACGATGCTGCCGTGCTCCATCACGTAGAAGCGGTCCGCCAGCGGCGCGGCAAAGCGGAAGTTCTGCTCCACCATCACCACCGTATACCCCTTCTGCTTGAGCATCAGGATCATGCGCGCAAGCGCCTGCACGATCACCGGTGCCAACCCTTCCGAGATTTCATCGAGCAGCAGCAGGTTGGCGCCGGTGCGCAGGATGCGCCCGACCGCCAGCATCTGCTGCTCGCCGCCGGAAAGACGCGTGCCCTGGCTCTGGCGGCGCTCCTTCAGGTTCGGGAACATCTCGTAGATATCGGTCTCGCTCATGCCCTTGCTGGTGTCGGCGCCCTTCAGCACCGGCGGCAGCATCAGGTTCTCTTCGCATGAGAGGCTGGAGAAGATCGCCCGTTCTTCGGGGCAATAGCCAATGCCGTAGTGCGCGATCTTGTGCGTGGCCAGGCTGATGGTCTCGTGGCCATTGACCTTGATCGAGCCCTTGCGCGCGCCGGTCAGTCCCATGATCGCGCGCAGCGTGGTGGTGCGGCCAGCGCCGTTGCGGCCCAGCAGCGTGACCACTTCGCCGCGGTTCACGGTCAGGTCCACGCCGTGCAGGATGTGCGACTCGCCGTACCAGGCGTGCAGGTCCCTGATCTCGAGCGCGGGTGTGTTGGATGTCGTCATATCGTTCCCCCGGCCGTCTCAGTGCGCGCCCTGCAGTTCCGCGTCGACGGTGCCCATGTAGGCCTCCATCACGCGCGGATCCTTCGAAACTTCCGCATACGGCCCTTCGGCCAGGATCGCGCCACGCTGCAGCACGGTGATCTTGTCGGCGATCGACGAGACCACGCTCATGTTGTGCTCCACCATCAGGATGGTGCGGCCCGCCGAGACCTTCTTGATCAGCTGCGTGACGCGGTCCACGTCTTCGTGGCCCATGCCCTGCGTGGGTTCGTCGAGCAGCATCAGCTCGGGTTCCATCGCCAGCGTGGTGGCAATCTCCAGCGCGCGCTTGCGGCCGTATGGAAGGTTAACCGTCAGCGTCTGCGCGAACTCGGTCAGGCCGACCTGTTCGAGCAGCTCCATGGCGCGGTCATTGAGCACGTCCAGCGAGCGCTCGCTGCGCCAGAACTGGTACGCCGTGCCGAGCTGCCGCTGCAGCCCGATGCGCACGTTCTCCATCACCGTCAGGTGCGGAAACACCGCCGAGATCTGGAACGAACGGATCACGCCGCGCCGCGCGATCTGCGCGGGCTTTTCACGGGTGATGTCGATGCCGTTGAAAAGGATGGTGCCGGTGGTCGGCTCCAGGAACTTGGTGAGCAGGTTGAAGCAGGTCGTCTTGCCGGCGCCGTTGGGGCCGATCAAGGCATGGATCGACCCGCGGCGTACCCGCAGGTTGACGTCGCTCACCGCGGTAAAGCCGCGGAAGGCCTTGCCGAGGTTGCGGGTCTCTAGTATCAGGTCGTGGTGCATGGCCGTGACTCCGTGGCGCTGCCGTGGCAGTGGGGATGGCGCGGCATGCTCAGCCCGCCACGGGCAGCGCGGCGACCGCGTAGGCGTGGCGCAGCGTGCGCCCCAGCACCGGGTCTTCCAGCTCGATCTCGAAGCGCTCGGCCGGGCGGATGCCGCCGATCGCGGGCAGCGTTCCGCACAGCATCGCAGAGCCTTCGCCAAAGTCACCGCCATGGCCGCTGAAGCGCTGCAGCAGGTCCGCCGGGGAGCGCATGGCGGTCACCGGGCCTTCCTGGTACAGCACGCGCTCGCCGTCGATGGTGGCGTAGGAGCGCAGCACCAGCTGGTCCCAGTGGCCTTCCACCTCGGAAAGGCGCCACAAGGCCGACGCACAGGGCTTCTCGCACATCTGCTTGGACTCGGTGATGCCGTAGGTCTCGGCTTCGCGGTCGGTATGGTCCGAGGCAATGCCCACCAGGATGTCATCGCCGTCCCGGACCAGCAGGAACTCGGCTTCGCCGCTGCTGGCCTCGCCGCTGACCTGGATCTCCGGGGCCGGCCCCAGGCGTTGCGCAGCCACACGGTAGAACACCGGGGTATAGGGCGGTCGCTTCACGCCCAGTTCTTCCAGTTCCCGGATGTGGGCTTCCATGGCTTCGACGTCGCGGCCGGTCCAGCCCGCCACGATGAGCTGGTGGATGGTGACGGTGCGTTGCGACTTGCCCTGGCGGCTGTCGAGTTCAAAGGTAAGGGTCTTCATGATCGGTTGCTCTCTGCAATGGGGTGGAGCGCCGGCTGGAATGCCGGCCTCGGTGAGGGATGTGGGCTTACTTCCTGACCAGCGGGCAGGTGCTTGCGCTGAGCGGGCGGAACGCCTCGCTCGCCGGAATCACGCTCTTGATCTTGTAATAGTCCCAGGGGCGCTTGGACTCCTGTGGCCGCTTCACTTCGACCAGGTACATGTCATGCACCATCAGGCCGTCCGCGCGGATCGTCCCGTTCTTGGCGAAGAAGTCATTGACCGGGGTCTCGCGCATGCGCGCCAGCACGGCATCGCTGTCGTCGGTGCGCGCGGCCTGAATCGCCTTCAGGTAGTGCATGGTCGACGAATACACACCGGCATGCACCAGGGTCGGCATGCGCCCGGTCTTGTCGAAGAAGCGCTGCGACCAGGCGCGCGTGGCATCGTCGCGGTCCCAGTAGAACGATGTCGTCAGCGTCATGCCCTGCGCGGCTTGCAGCCCCAGGCTGTGGATATCGCTGATAAACATGTGCAGCCCGGCCAGTTTCTGCTTGCCCGCGGTGTTGATGCCGAAATCCGCGGCGGTCTTGATCGCATTGACCGTGTCGGCGCCAGCGTTGGCCAGGCCGATCACCTTCGCGCCCGAGGACTGCCCCTGCAGCAGGTAGGACGACAGGTCGGCGGAGTTGATCGGATGCCTGGCCTTGCCCTTCAGGGTGCCGCCGACACTGGACAGCGCCTCGGTGCCGTCCTTCTCCAGCGACGCGCCCAGGGCGTAGTCGACCGTCAGGAAGTACCAGCTGTTGTCGCCGCGCCGGGCCAGCGCCTTGACCGTGTTGGCGGCAAAGGCGTAGGTGTCGTACGAGTACTGGATGGTGTAGGGCGAGCAGTCTTCATTGCTCAGGCGCGTGGTGCCGGCACCGCTGGCGATGACGATCTTGTGCTTGAGCTTGCCCAGGTTGGACACGGCCAGCGCGACCGAGGACGGCAGCGCGTCCTGGATCACGTCGACCTTCTGGTTGTCGAACCAGCCGCGCGCCAGCGTGGCGGCGACGTCGGTCTTGTTCTGGTGGTCGGCGCTGACCACCTGGATGGGGGCGCCCAGCACCTTGCCGCCGAAATCGTCCACGGCCATCTGCGCGGCCACCACCGAGCCCTTGCCGCCGATATCGGAGAAGATCGACGACATGTCGGTCAGCACACCGATCTTGACCACGCCGTCGCTGATGGGGGCCGGGTCGGCTGCGGAAGCAGTCGCCGCGAACAGGGTGGCGCAGGCCAGTACGGCGGCGCCGGTACGGATATCAGGCATTGTTGTCTCCACTGTAGTTATGGGTACTTCTGTACTGCTGCGGGGGCTCAGCCCCGCTCGTGCCGCAATGCCGCCTCGATGCCCATGCCGATGGCCAGCAGCCTGCGGTCGGACAGGTGGCGCCCGAACAGCATCAGTCCCACCGGCGCGTCGCCCAGGCGATGGCATGGGACCGACAGCGCGCACAGGTCGAGCATGTTGGCGATGGCCGGGTTGCGCAGCAGCAGCCGGTTGGTGCTGAAGAAGGCTTCGTCGTCGTCCAGGTCCGCGATGCGCGGCGCCACGACCGGCACGGTGGGCAGGACCACGGCATCGAAGCCCGCCAGCTCGGCATCGGCCTGCCGGCACAGCTCGCCCCGGCGCTGCAGCATGCGCAGGTAGTCGGCGGCACGCTGCCCGTCAGCCAGCCGGATGCGCGACAGCACGCGCGGGTCATAGCGATCGGCCTGCTCAGCCAGCAGGCTGCCGTGCCAGGCACTGGCTTCCGCGGCGACCAGGCCGCCGTTCGCGCCGATGCCGGCCAGCTGGTCCCAGCTGTCGAAGCTCACGTCCTGCAGCAGCGCGCCCACCGCCGACAGCCGGCGCAGCGTGCGGCTGAAGACCTCGGCCACCTCGTCCGACATGCCTTCCAGCACCAGGCCGGCGGGCACCGCCAGGCGCAGCCCGGCCAGTGGAGCCGGTCCCGCGGGCGGCGCCTCGCCCGCCATCACGGCATCAATGGCGGCGCAGCACGCCACGGTGTTGGCCAGGCAGCCCACCGAGTCATAGCTGGGCGACAGCGGCACCGTGCCCTGCAGCGGCACGCGGCGCGCCGTGGGCTTGAAGCCGGCGATGCCGCACAACGCGGCCGGGATCCGGCACGAACCGCCGGTGTCCGAGCCGATCGCTGCCAGGGCCATGCCGTCGGTCACCGACACCGCGGCCCCCGACGACGAGCCACCGGGAATGCGGCCCGCCTGCCGGTCGTAGGGATTGCGTGGCGTGCCGTAGTGCGGATTGATGCCGACGCCCGAGTAGGCGAACTCGGTCATATTGGTACGCCCGACAAACACCGCCCCCGCCGCACGCAAGCGCGCGATGGCCGGCGCGTCGGCATTGGCCGCACGCTCCGGCAGCACACGTGCGCCGGCGCGGGTCACGTCGCCCTGCACGTCGAACAGGTCCTTGATGGACACCGGCACGCCCGCCAGCGGGCCGGCCACGCCCTGCTCGCGCAGCATGTCGCTGGCCTGGGCCTGCTTGCGCGCCGCCATGCTCACGCCATGCGGGAATACGCGCGCGCCCTCGCCGCTGGGGTTGCAGATACGTTCGACGCATGACGCCAGCAGGGACAGCGCGTTGGCGCTGCCCGCGGCAAGCTGGCGCTGCGCGGTTGCGATGGTCGCTTCCATGATCAGGCCGGGTCGTAGTAGTGGATCTCCAGCAGCATGCAGCCGCCGTCGGACTTGAACGGGCCGTGGACGGCGCCGGGCGGGCGGCAGGCGTAGGTGTTGGGGACGAACGCTTCGCCGCCGTTGCCATTGGCGTCGTTGCCGACGGTCAGGTCGCCGCTGAGCAGGTAGACCTCTTCCCAGTACTCATGCACGAAGGGCGAGGTGGTGAACACGCCGGGCTGGAAGCGCAGCAGACGCGTACGGCTGCCGCTGCGACCGCCCTCGTCCAGCGAGCCGGACAGGATCTTCTGCTGGATGCCCGACGGATAGCCGTGGGGGACCTCCCAGCCGGACTCCAGGTCCAGGGTGTGGAACTCGTCGTGAAGTTTGGTGATTGCCATGTCGATCTCCGTGTTCGATGCGGGATGGGAAAGGTGTGGAAAGTCAGGCGGCCTGCGGCAGCTTGGCCAGTTCGCTTTCGAGGGAATAGCTGCCGAGCATGTTGTCGACTAGGCCGGATGCGTTCTGCCAGTCGTAGGTGCGGTAGGCATGCCCCTTGGTGACGAAGGTGGCGCCGGCGTAGAACATCTCGTACTGGTTGTGGCGCGACGCAAACTCGGAGCCGACCGCGTCCCAGGCGAGCTTGAAGAACTTGACGCGCTCTTCCGGGCTGCACACCGGCGACTTCTGCGTCTTGGCGATGATCCCGGCGAGCGACGGATTGGCGAAATCCTCGATGCTCGACGGCAGCATGATCATGCCGCCGCCGGCCAGCTCGCGCAGCGTGGCCAGCACCTTGCCGTAGAGCTGCTGGGTCACCACCTGCGAGCCGTACAGCATGCTGCGGTCCGGCACGAAGTAGCCGTGCTTGCCGACCTGGCCCTTGGCTTCCATGCCGTAGACCCAGGCCTCGACCATGCCCGCCTCGGCGGCGAGCTGGCCCAGCATTTCCCTGACCTGCGGGAAGCTGTTGGTGCCGTTGATCTCGGTGATGCGGTGCGCCAGGCCCACCAGGAAGCGCAGCTTCACCATCAGCCGCACCTGGCACTGGTAGTTCTGGTAGACGTGCGCCGGCGTGGCGTGGAATTGCCTGGCGCACAAGCCCACGTCGCCCGCGACGAAGATGCGCTCCCACGGCACCTTGACGTCGTCGAAATAGAGCACCGCGTCGTTTTCGTCAAAGCGGCTGGCCAGCGGGTTGTCGAACACCGAGGTGGCATTGGCTTCATACGACTTGCGCGACATCACCTTCAGCCCCTTGGTGTTCATCGGCACCGCGAACGACAGCGCATACATCTCGTCGCCCTCGCGCAGCGGCTGGATGCAGCTGCAGAAGACCTCGTTGGCCATGATGCCGCTGGTGGCCAGCATCTTGGCGCCGCGCACGGTGATGCCTTCCGCGTCCTGGTCGACGATGCCCACCGCCAGGTACTTGTCTTCCTGCTCGTGCGCGGATTTGGACTGGTTGGCCTGCGGGTTGACGATCACATAGGTGAGGAACAGGTCGTTGTCGCGGGCATAGCGGTAGTAGTCGCGCAGCGCGCCGGCACGTGCCGGATCGGCCTGCTCGAAGACATCGATTCCCATGTACATGCCCGAGATGCAAGAGGCCACGTGGTCGGGCGAGCGGCCCATGAAGCCGTAGTGCAGCTCGGTCCAGGCTTCCAGCATCTGGCGGCGTTCGACCAGTTCGTTGTAGCTGGCCGGAAGCTCCCAGATCCGGCTGACGCGCCGGTCGGTGCCCGCCGGCTGGAAGGTCATCTTGTCGATATTGCCGGGCTGCGCCTGGAAGTCGTAGAGGTTGGCGTAGCTGCGGATCGAGTTGCGGAAGGCCGGATGGCTGGTGACATCCGTCACCCGCTTGCCGTCCAGGTACACCTCGCGGCCATCGCGCAGCATGGCGATGTGCTGGTTACCGGTCTTGATCATGTCGTTCTCCTGTGCTGACTGTCTGTTCTTGTGGATTCAGGCGGCGGCCGGGCTGTCTTCCAGTACCCGGTACTTGCCGCCAAAGAAGATGAGGGGCCGGCCGTCCTGGCGGGCCTGGTGACGGACCACCCGCCCGATAAAGATCACGTGGTCGCCGCCGTCGTGCATGGCATAGGGCTCGCACTCGAAGGTGGCCAGCGCGTCCGGCAGCAGCACGTGGCTGTCCTCGTTGCGCTTGCTGAAACCGATGCCTTCCCACTTGCCGGAATTGGCCCTGGCGAAGCGGTTCGAGATATCCTGCTGCGCCTCGGCCAGCACGTTGACGGCATAGCGCCGCGCGCTGCGCAGGTCGCCCAGGCTCAGGCAGCGGCGGTCCACCGAGAACAGCACCAGCGGCGGGTCCAGCGATACCGAGTTGAACGACGCCACCGTGATGCCGACCGGAAGCCCTTCTTCGCGCGGCGCGGTAATCACGGCAACGCCTGTTGCAAACATCGCCAACGCATTCCTGAAGCGGCGGTGCGCTTCTGCGTCCGCTTCGGCGTCCGCTTTGACGCCCTGACCAACAGATGACTCAGCCATCACGACTCCTACGCAAGTGTTCTCACCAAGCCTGTTACTTTTCTTATTTACCTTTGTAAATTAGGTTTTATTGAATGCTATAAAACAACGCCATTCAAGTTGGTGGAAACCCTAGAGTGCGGAGCCGGACAGCCTCCCGAGGCGACTCAATGAAGTCCGGAAACCGTTGCCGGACAAGGTTTTCCGGCTAGCGGACAGATGCCGCCACGCGGGCGGAATTGCAGCTGTCCGCGCGTCAAGCAACCCTACCGGCAGCATGGCACCGCCGCGCACGGCCGCTACCCGGTGCTAGACTCGGCCCCACTTTCCTTGACCAGCGGGTACGCCTTGCCCACGGTCGTCCCCACATCCGCCTCCAGGAATGAGCGCTATGCAATCCGAGCCGAAGACCCTTCCGATCTACATGGACTACAGCGCGACGACACCGGTCGACACCCGGGTCGTCGAGAAGATGGTTCCCTACCTGCACCAGCAGTTCGGCAACCCCGCATCGCGCAGCCATTACTACGGCTGGCAGGCGGAAGAGGCAGTCGAGGCCGCGCGCGCGCATGTGGCGGCGCTGCTGAATGCGGACCCGCGCGAGATCATCTGGACCTCCGGCGCCACTGAGGGCAACAACCTGGCGATCAAGGGCGCGGCGCATTTCTATCGCGGCAAGGGCAACCACATCATCACCGTCAAAACCGAGCACAAGGCCGTGCTCGATACCTGCCGCGAACTGGAGCGGCAGGGCTTCGAGGTGGCCTATCTCGACGTCGGCACCGATGGCCTGGTCGACCTTGACGCGCTGCGCGCGGCCATGCGGCCGGACACCATCCTGGTGTCGGTGATGATGGTCAACAATGAAATCGGCGTGATCCAGCCGGTCGCGCAGATCGGCGAGCTCTGCCGCGCGGCGGGGGTGGTATTCCATTGCGATGCGGTGCAGGCCGCCGGCAAGATCGCCATCGACCTGGAAGCCCTGAAGATCGACCTGCTCACCGTGACGGCGCACAAGGTCTATGGCCCCAAGGGCATCGGCGCGCTCTACGTGCGGCGCAAGCCGCGCATCCGCATCGAGGCGCAGATCCACGGCGGCGGGCATGAGCGCGGCATGCGCTCAGGCACCCTGCCGACGCACCAGATCGTGGGCATGGGCGAGGCCTTCAGGCTGGCAAAGCTGGAACTTGCGGAGGAAGCGCGCCGCGTGGGCGCGTTGCGCGACCGGCTGCTGGCGGGGCTGTCGCGGCTGGACGAGGTCTACGTCAACGGCAGCCTGGCGCACCGTATCCCGCACAACCTGAACATCAGCTTCAACTATGTCGAAGGCGAGTCCCTGATCATGGGCATCAAGGACGTGGCGGTGTCGTCGGGCTCGGCCTGCACCTCGGCCTCGCTGGAGCCCTCGTTCGTGCTGCGGGCGCTGGGCCGCAGCGACGAGCTGGCGCATAGCTCGATCCGCTTTACGCTGGGGCGCTACACCACTGAGGCAGAGGTAGACGAAGTCATCCGGCAGGTCAGCGAGACCGTCACCCGCCTGCGTGAACTGAGCCCGCTATGGGAGATGCACCAGGAGGGCATCGATGTCGGCACGGTGCAGTGGGCCGCGCACTAGCCTTTCTGCCGGCGCGCCTGCAGGTGTTCGAGATCCAGCGCGGCGCGATCGCCGTTGGCGACCAGCCGGTCGACCACCGAGCACAGCACCTTGAATTCGGTGCGGGAAACGCCGTCGAACAATACGTCGTTGATCTGCTGCTGCACCGGCAGCAGTTCATTGAGCAGACGCGTCCCGGCGGCGGTGATGGTGAGTCGCGTCTTGCGCTTATCTTCGGGATGGGCCTTCTTGTCGATCAGCCCCAGCTTCTTGAGCTTGCCAGTCTCGATGGTGATGAACGGGCCGCTCAGGTGCAGATGGTCGGCGAGCTGGTTGACCGTCACCTCGCCTTGCTGCGACAGGTGCAGGATCGAGCGGATCAGCGAGTACTGGACCCCCGTCAGGCCGATCAGGCAGCCAAAGCCGTCGCGCACGGACAGCAGGCGCGCGGCAAATGGCAGCAGGCCATTCACAAGGTGCCGGAACTCACGGTCCGAGCCGTCGACCAGGCACGCCGGATGCGTTACGGTCAGGTTCTTGTTTGCAGGAGTCGTTGCCATCGGCGGTATGTCCACTTAGCTTTTGATACAAGCTTTGTGCCAAATTCTAACAAACTCGCCGCAACACCCCGGCGCCCCCCGCTTTCAACCCATACCCTTGAGTCCAGCATGAACACAATCCCGCTCGCCACCGCCAAAGCCCGGCTGGCCCAATACGTCGAGGCCAAGGACAACAATCGTCCGACGCTGATCCACGAAGCCTTCGCTCCGGATGCGTCGCTGACCTTCTCGATCGATACCGACTCCATCAGCTTCCCGCCCAAGGCCGAAGGCGCGGATGCCATCGCCGCGACGCTGGTCAGCGAGTTTGCGAAGACGTTCGACCGCTGCCGGACCTACTACATCGGTGACGTTGCGGCGGCGCTGGACGGCAACGCCATGACGATCCCCTGGCTGGTGGTGATGCGGGAAACCGCGGCCAGCGCCTTGCGCGTCGGCAAGGGCTATTACCGCTGGGGCTTTGGCGCCGGCGATGACGGCACGTACCGTATCGCCAGCCTGCATATCCATATCGAACGGATGGACACGATCGCCGATCCCGGCGCGGTCACGCTAACGGGCCTGCAGGCGGCACTGCCCTATCCCTGGCTGCCGGCGCCGGTGCTGGCTGCCAGCATCGAAGCGCAAGCCAGCGCGCAGCCCGCGCTGGGCTTCCTGAACGTGTTCGCGCAAGCGGCCCGCATGTCCTGACGGGCGCGGATCATCTGGCCAGCAATTGCTGCGCGACCAGCGCCACCCAATATGCCGCGCCCAGCGGCAGGATCTTGTCGTTGAAGTCGTACTTGGGATTGTGCAGCGGCGGATCGTCCGCGCTCTCGCCGGCGCCGATGCCGATATAGGCGCCGGGGCTAGCGCGGACGGCGTAGCCCCGCGCCCGGTGTGTCAGACCACCCCCTCTGCCCGCAGCCGGGCCAGCTCCTCATCCCCGATACCAAGCCGGCCATAGACCTCGGCATTGTGTTCGCCCACATCCGGCCCGGTACGCGGTGACGGCGGCGCATAGCCCGAGAAGCGCGGCACCACGCATGGCGCCGGCACCGAGCCCAGGTCCGGATCAGGCAGCCGCACGATGGCCTGGCGCGCCGCCATCTGCGGATCGTCGACGATATCGGCGATGCTGAATACCTTGCTGAACGGCACCTGGCACTGCTCCAGCCGGGCCGCCACGGCGGCATAGGGCTGCGCGGCAAACCACTCCGCAATGCTGCCGTCCAGCGCCTCGATATTGCGCACGCGCCCGGCGTTGGTGGCGTATTCCGGCGCCTGTGCCAGTTGCGGCGCCTCCATGGCCTCGGCCAGCCGGCGGAAGGTGGCGTCTGACGAAGCGACAACCGTGACCCAGACGTCGTCCGCGGTGCGGTACATATTGGACGGCGCGGCATAGGTGGTGCGGTTGCCGGCGCGCTGGCGCACGAGCCCCAGCTGTTCATACTCGATGGCCAGCGGATCCAGCAAGCGGAACAGCGCCTCCGTGGCGGCCAGATCGATTTCGCGGCCCGGCTGCCCGGGCCTGGCGCGTTGCTCGGCTACCGCAGTGGCAATCGCAAACGCACCGAACAACCCGGCGATCATGTCCCCCACCGGGTAGTTCATATGCATCGGCCCGCTCCGCGCGGTGCCCGCCAGGTTGGTGAAGCCGCTCCTGGCTTCAAAGATGCGGGCAAAGCCCGGTCGCGACGCATCGGGCCCGGTCTGGCCGAAGCCGGTCAGCCGCAGCACGATCAGCTTCGGGTTGGCCGCGTGCAGCGTGTCGAGATCCAGCCCCCAGCGCGCCAGCGTGCCGGTGCGGAAGTTCTCGACCAGCACATCGAACTGAGGCAGCAAGCGCAGGAAGATCTCGCGCCCGCGCGGCGTGCGCACGTCGAGCGAGATGCCGCGCTTGCCGCGGTTGGTCACCTTCCAGTACAGGGCGTGGTCCTCGGTAACCGGCTCCAGCCCGCGCAGCGGATCGCTGCCGTCGGGCAGTTCCAGCTTGACCACATCGGCGCCCATGTCGGCACACAGCGTGGCGGAAAACGGGCCGGCCACCACGGTGGCCATGTCGAGGATGCGCAGTCCGCCCAGCGGGCCCGTGCAGTGTGCGTCTGGCGATACAGCGTGTGTGTCCTGGTCTTGCATGGCGGGGCTCCGGCGGCATTGGCGTCCGCTGCAAGGTGGCAGGCGGCCGGCCCGGATGCAAGTACGGTTTCGCTGTGCGGAACGGTCGTGCTACAACATTGACGCCCCCATTCCCGGATCCCAGCATGGAACCCAAGCAACCACCGCACAGCATGGACCGCAACCCGGAACACCTGCCCCTGCCAGGCCTGGCCAGCGAGGACGCCCTGGCCACAGACCGCCAGTTCGCCACCAACCTGGCGCGCGGCCTGGAGGTGCTGCGTGCCTTCACGCCGTCCAGCCCGGTGCTGGGCAACCAGGACATCGTGGCGCGCACCGGGCTGCCCAAGGCGACGGTGTCGCGGCTGACCTACACGCTGGGGCTGCTCGGCTTCCTGAGCCGCGTGCCCGGCAACCAGAAGTACCGGCTGGGCGCCGGCGTGCTGGCACTGGCCTATCCGATGCTGGCCGGGCTGGCGATCCGTCAGGTGGCGCGGCCTTATATGGAGGCCATTGCGCGGGAAACCGGCTGCACGGTGAACCTGGGCATGCGCGAGCGGCTGTCAGTGGTGTACGTGGACAGTTGCCGGCTGGATCCGGGCAACCTCTACCAGCCGGACATCGGCAGCACCCGGCCGCTGCTGGCCAGCGCGATCGGCCGCGCGGTCTTGCTGGCCTGCAGCGCCGACGAGCGCACGGCGCTGCTGAACCGGCTGCGCGTGGACGATCCGGAGCGCTTCAACCTTGAGCGCCAGATGTGGGCGGACGACCAGAAGCACTTTCGCGCCCACGGCTACTGCCTGAGCCGCGGCGAGTGGCGGCCAGAGATCCACGCGATCGCGGCACCCGTGCGCCAGTCGCTGCACGAAGACCCGTTCGCGCTGAACTGCACCATCGCCGCATCGCGCAACCGCGACAACATGCTGGAGCGCGAGGTGGCGCCAAGGCTGCGCGAGGCGGTGCGGCAGATCGAACTGAGCTGCGCGCGCTAGCCGACAGGACGCAGCAATGCAGTCTGCCGGTGTTGTCGCCGGCAATGACAAGCGGCCCGCCAGAGGCCCGCATGAAACCGCGCCGCGGGAAATCCCCCGGCGCAGGCAACCCAAGGAGACAAGATGGATGCCATCCAACCGTTGCGCCGGCTCGCCGCCGGCATGCTGGCCTGCGCCGCGCTGATGCCGCTGCCAGCGCTGGCCGCCCCTGACAATGCGGCGCGCTTCCCGGACCACCCGATACGGATCATCGTGCCGTTCTCGGCGGGCGGCGTGGTCGACTCCGTCACCCGCATCACCGCGGAGAACATGGCGCGGATACTGAAGCAGCCCGTCATCGTCGAGAACAAGACCGGCGCCGGCGGCGCCATCGGCGCGGACTTCGTCGCCAGGTCGCCCGCCGACGGCTATACGCTGCTGGCGGTCAGCCCCAGCTATGTGGTCGGGCCGCTGCTCAACCCGTCGGTCCAGGGCAAGGGTGGCAAAGACTTCCGCGCGGTGGCCGGCATCGGCGCGGTGCCTAACGTGATCGTGGTGCCGGCCGCGTCGCCGCTGCGCACGCTGCCTGAATTGCTCGACGCCGCGCGCAGCAAGCCCGGCACGCTGATCTACGCCAGCGCGGGCGTCGGCACCTCGAACCATCTCTCGGCGGAACTGCTGGCGCAGATGACGCACGTGAAGCTTACCCACGTGCCCTACAAGGGCCAGCCCGAGGCCATGAGCGACCTGCTGGGCGCGCGCGTCTCGATGATGGCGCTGACCTCGGCCATTGCCCGCCAGCAGGTGCAAAGCGGCAAGCTGCGGGCACTGGCGGTGACCTCGGCAAAACGTTCGCAGACGCTGCCCGACGTGCCCACCGTGGCCGAGGCCGCGCGCCTGCCTGGTTATGAAGTGGGCGCGTGGTTCGGCCTGGTCGCGCCGCAGGGCACGCCGGACGCGGTAGTGCGCAAGCTGGCCGAGGCCGCCGCGCAGGCCACATCGGACCCTGCCACGGCACGCCGCCTAGCCGAACTCGGCATGGACGTGGCACCGCAATCCACCGCCGCATTCGACCGCTTCCTGGACACCGAAACCAAGAAGTGGACCGGCGTG
This sequence comes from Cupriavidus sp. GW821-FHT07C08, assembly GCF_059419025.1. Lineage (NCBI taxonomy): Bacteria > Pseudomonadati > Pseudomonadota > Betaproteobacteria > Burkholderiales > Burkholderiaceae > Cupriavidus > Cupriavidus sp. GW821-FHT07C08. Next base: position 30,256 of record NZ_JBWKQZ010000045.1, on the reverse strand, counting down.
CTGAAGACCGCCGGCATCACGGCACAGTAGCCGCACACGCTCCCGCTCATCCAACCAACCGGAAACCTTCCATGATCCGCGACTCCGCCCGCCAGCAAGCGCTGCTTGCCGATATCCGCCGCTTCGTGCTGGACACCTGCATTCCCCTCGAGGCGGAGATCGACCGCACCGATGTGATACCCGAGCAGGTGGTCGAGCAGATGCGCCGCCTCGGCCTGTTCGGCCACAGCATCCCCGAAGCGTACGGCGGCGCAGGGCTGACCACCGAGGAACTGGCGCTGGTGAACATCGAGGTCTCGCAGGCCGCCACCGTGTTCCGTGCCCGCTTCGGCGGCAATACCGGCATCGCCTCCGAATCGCTGGTGGCCGACGGCACCGAAGCACAGCGGCAGCGCTACCTGCCGCAACTGGCCTCCGGCAAGGTGACCGGCTGCTTTGCGCTGACCGAACCCGAAGCCGGCTCCGATGCGACATCGCTGCAAACCACCGCACGCCAGGACGGCGATCACTACGTGCTGAACGGCAGCAAGTGCTTCATCACCAATGCCCCGATCGCGGACCTGTTCACCGTGTTCGCCCGCACCGATCCCGATACGCCGGGCGCCCATGGCATCAGCGCCTTCCTGATCGAACGCGGCGCCCCGGGCCTCAGCACCAGCGAACCGGAACGCAAGATGGGACAGCACGGCTCGCCAGTCGGCGATGTCTACCTGAAGGACTGCCGCGTACCGGCCAGCGCCATCGTCGGCGGCAAACCCAATGTCGGCTTCAAGACGGCGATGAAGGCGCTCAACAAGCAGCGCATCAACCTGGCCGGCCTGTGCGTGGGGCCCGCCATCCGGCTGGTCGACGAGATGGTCCGCTACGCGGCGCAGCGCCGCCAGTTCGGCAAGCCGATCGCGGACTACCAGCTGGTGCAGCAGATGATTGCCGACAGCAATACGGAACTGCACGCCGCCCGCGCCCTGGTGCTCGACACCGCGCGCAAGCGCGACGCCGGCGAGGACGTGACCATGGAGGCGTCGATGTGCAAGCTGTTCGCCTCTGAGATGGCCGGCCGCGTGGCCGACCGCGCGGTGCAGGTGTTCGGCGGCAGCGGGTATATGGCGCGCACCGTGGCCGAGCGCTTCTATCGCGATGTGCGGCTGTTCCGGCTGTATGAAGGCACGACGCAGATCCATCAGCTCAATATTGCGCGCAGGACGATGGAGGCGCGGGGGGCGGCGCTGGAGGGCCGCAGCGCGGCTTGAGTTCTACCGATGGCGGGCGCTGTGCGCTTGCGCACGGCGCCTTGAGCAAAGGCACCTTCGACTATAAGAAGTCCGAGTACCAGACTGACAAAGCAGGCCAGGCGTAAGACGCCCCCGATTCAAGCATCGCCGAGCGCGCCGGCACCGGCAGGCCCGGCGCGTAGGTGAACACGCGCAGCACGCTCCTGTACCCGAGCGCCAAAGGCACCAGCCTGGAAGCGCCAGGGGCAGCGCCCCCCTCTCCGAAGCCACCCCATCCCCTCCCCCCCACACGCCGCCAGCCACGTCACGCTGGCGGCGATTGCCGCCGGCCGCAACCTGCGTACCAGGCAGTCCTCTTGTTTCCCACCCTTGGTGCCAAGTCCCATGTTGCCCCTCGTCTTGGCTATGGCGCGCTGCCGCAGCCGCCTGCCTGGAAACAGGGCGTGCAAAAAGGGCGTTCTTCACCAAGACTGATGATGAGCATTCGGCAGTCCCGGGCCTGACTAGGTCCCGCCAAGCGCAAGCCATGCCCGGTCCAGGGCTCAAGGACCGGCGCAACGGGTAGCGCAAGCATCACATAAGTGATGATAAAGGCATTTTTTAGTGAGAAATCGGCCAATCGGCCAGCGAAGGATGTGGCCACGACGCGGCTGTCTCAACCCGGCACCCCCCACTCCAAACAAACGTTGGATTGGTGGAAGTCCGGTCACAATCGCTGATTAAGGCTGGCACAGTGGTCGCTACGTCAACAGGACTCCCCCGACTTGTCAGCAATGGCACCTCGCCGGAAGAACTGCGTGCGGCCGCCTCGCGCGCGGACGGCAACTGTTGCCGCCACCGCCATGCAGAGCCTTGCCACCGATCTCACTATTACCCGACCTGTAGAAGGAAAGCCGATGTTCTCCGAAGCCGAGCCTCCGCACTCGATGCGCCACGCCTCTCGCGCCAAAGCCCCCACGCTGCCGCCATGGATCACGGCGCGGATGGCACAACATTTCGACGAGCGGATGGGCAAGCTCTGGGGCGGCGATCATTTGCTTCACGGACGCACGCCCGGGCCCGATGCGCTGCACCTGAGCAGCAACGACTATCTGTGCCTGCTCGGCGAGTCCTCGCTGGTACAGGCGCAGGCGCGGGCCTTCCTCAATGAAGAGCCGGAGTTGCTGATGTCGTCCGTGTTCCGGCATGGCGACACCCCGCAGCGGCGGGTCGAGCGCAAGATCGCAGACCTGATGCAGGCCGAGGACGGGCTGATCGCCCAGTCCGGCTGGGCCGCCAACGTCGGCCTGGTGCAGTGCATTGCCGGCCCCGGCATTCCGGTCTATATCGACATGAACGGGCATGCCTCCTTGTGGGAGGGCATCATCGCCGCGGGTGCGCAGGCAGTGCCGGTGCGCCACAACGACTGCGAGCACGTGCGCCGCCAGCTTGAGCGCTTCGGCCCGGGCGTGATCATGGTGGACTCGGTCTACAGCACCACGGGCAGCGTGGCGCCGCTGGAGGACTATGTCGACCTGGCGGAGGCGTCTGGCTGCGTGCTGGTGGTGGACGAATCGCACTCGCTCGGCACCCATGGGCCGTCTGGCGGCGGCCTGGTGCGCGCGCTCGGGCTGTCTGAGCGCGTACACTTCCGCACGGCCTCGCTGGCCAAGGCGTTCGCCGGCCGCGCCGGCTATGTTGCCTGTTCGACCGACTTCAAGGACTTCTTCGCGGTTGAGTCCCGGCCGGCCATTTTCAGTTCCGGGCTGCTGCGCCATGAGGTTGCGTGGTTCGATGCCGTGACGGATTTCGTCGCCACGGCGGATGAGCGCCGTGCGCGCCTGCACGCCATCACCCGCGACACCCGGGCTGCGATTGCCGAACTGGGCTACAACATCAGCGAAGGCTCCGAGCAGATCATCGGCCTGGAGGCGGGAACCGAGCCGCAGGTCAAGGTGCTGCGCGATGCGCTGCAGAGCCGCGGGATCTTCGGCGCGGTATTCTGTGCGCCGGCAACACCCAAGAATCGGGCATTGATGCGACTTACGCTGCATGCGAAACTTGCCGCCAATGAAATCGACCGCCTGGTCGGCGTGCTCGCCAGCATCCGCGACGAAGTCCGGCTGGATGAATGGTCCTCGACGCGCCGGGCCCGGCGCAAGTCTCAAAACCCCACAAGCGGGCCGCTGGCAGGCTCCCGCGAGGAGTAGTCCTGGAGATGGATGCAAAGGTAGCGCAAGCGGAAGACGGCCGCACCTCCCTTGCCGGCGTCGCCCGCCATGCGTGGCAGGCCGTGTTCGAGACCGCCGCGCGGGCCACCCTGCTGGACGAGGAGAGCGTCATCCGGCTGCGCCGGATCCAGATGGTGGGCGCGCTGGGCGTGATCGGACACCCGCTGTACTACGTGATCTGGTCCTACATCTTCCCGCAGCCCTATGAAAACCTCTGGCTGCGCCTGGTCTGCACCGCGCTGTTCGTGCCGCTGCTGTTCGCCTCCGCCTTCTCGGACCGGCGCTGGCTGCCGCCCTATGCGCTCTTTGCGATTACCATAGGCCTGCCATTCGCCTTTATCTTCTTCTACCTGGAGAATGGCGGCTCCATGGTGTGGGCCGAATCGGTCATCATCGCGGTGGTGATCCTGTATCACTTCAACACCGCGTTCGCGACCATTGCCTTGTTCTCAGGGGCCGCGGCAGCCATCGCGCTGTTCGTGCTGGCGGGCAACTCCATGGGCGGAATCCCGTGGGAGCCGATACTGCTGCAGCTGCCGGTGATCGGCTTTGTCATCGCGGTGCTGGTGGTGATCAAGATGGACCGCCAGCTGCTGGCCGAACAGAAACGGCGCGGGATGGCCGCCGCGCTGGCCACCGTCGCGCACGAATTGCGCACGCCGCTGACCAGCCTGGCCATGACTGCCAGGGGCCTCAAGGCGCGGCTGCCGGCGGCCCTGGACCAGGACACGCCGCAGCGCGACGGCCTGATGCAGGCCGTGGCCCGGATGGAATCAGACCTGGCCCATATCAGCAACAGCATTGAACTGCTGGTCGCCAACTCCAAGAACCCGGACAACGCCACGCAGGAGCTGTTCGAACTGGGCGGCGTGATCCGCGACGCTGTCGGCCGGTTTCCGTTCGAACAGAGCGATCTGGAACTGGTCACCGTCGACCTGCCTGGCCCCGCCTACGTGATGGGCAACGCCCAGTTGTTCGGGCTGGTCACGACCAACTTGCTGAAGAATGCATTGGAAGCGACCAAGCGGGCCGGCAAGGGCACGATCCATATCCGCTGCGAGGTCCGGCCCGACGCCGTCCATGTGGTGTTCCGCGACACTGCCACGGGCGTGCCGCCGCAAGTGCTGGCCCGGATGTTCCAGCCCTTCTTCTCTTACCCGGCGCATCGCGGCACCGGCATCGGACTGGCGTTCTGCCAGAAGGTGCTGAACAGCTGGGGGGCGAGCATCAGCTGCCGCTCCGAGGAGCACGTGTTCACCGAGTTCGATATGCGCTTTCCCCGCAAGGGGAAATGGCCTGAAGCGGAATGAACTGAGGCTGTCGCCTGAGAGGGTTTACCTTGGTACGCAGCAACACAAGAGTTTGGGGTGAATCGCCCTACTTCCCCGCAACGCCCTCTTCCTAGTATTGACTCACCGCGCGGCGCGTGAAGGACTGCCGTGCGGTACCAGGCATACCCTGCCTGGCCACGAACCGCCGTTCTCAATCACGGCGGTTCATGAGCATCACGCATAGCCAGTGTCCCTGATTACCTCAATCAATCCAGCCGCTCACCGGGTGAACGGCTGCGGATACGGCTGCAAAAAACAAAGGAGACAACATGCTGCACGACCTGCCCGCCCGCCCCGAGACCGTCCACTGGGGCTACTTCGATGCCGCCAAGGCGCCCGCCCTGACCGTAAAAAGCGGCGACCTCATTCGCGCCGAAGCGGTCACCCACCATGCCGGCGATGCCCCCGACCTGATGATGGACGACGCCATCCGCCAGCTCTACCAGAAGATTCCCCACGAAGACCGCAACCCCGGCGTGCATATCATGACCGGGCCCATCTTTGTCGAAGACGCCAAACCCGGCGATGTGCTTGAGGTTCGCTACCTGCAGATGATCCCCCGCTTCCGCTTCGGGGCCAATGTCGCCGCGCACTGGGGCCAGCTCTACCAGGAGTTCGAGAAGGAGCGGGTCACCATCTATGAGCTGGACCAGGCCTCCAACACCGCGCACGCGCTGTATGCCTTCGACTATCCCGGCAAGCTGACCATCCCCGGCAAGGTCGTGGATGAGCGCGAATGCTGCCGGCAGCCCGCGCTGGCCGGCGTGCGCGTTCCCGTGCGGCCGCACCTTGGCACGGCCGGCGTCGCGCCCGATGCGCGTGGCCGCGTCACCACTGTCGAGCCCGGCCTGCATGGCGGCAATATCGACAACTGGCGCATCGGCGCGGGCGCCACCATGTACTACCCGGTCCAAGTCGACGGCGCGCTGTTCTCGATCGGCGACCCGCATATCTCGCAAGGCGACGGCGAAGTCAGCGGCACCGCCATCGAGGCCTCATTGAACGTCCTGTTCCAGGTGGTCCTGCGCAAGGACTTCCACTTCCCGTCGCCGCTGCTGGAAACGCCGGATTGCTGGGTCGTCCATGGCTTCCACGAGGACCTGGATGAAGCCGGCAAGAACGCGGCCCGCGACATGATCCACCTGCTGACCGAACAACAGGGACTCTCGCGCGACGATGCCTATTCGCTCATGAGCGTCTCGGCTGACTTCGGCGTGACGCAGGTCGTCGATGGCACCCAGGGCATCCATTGCACCATGCCGCGCTCGATCTTCCCGCCCAAGGACAAGGGCTGAGCCGTCAACGCGACAACAAAGGGAGAGCGCCACATGCAATACGTCTACATAGGACGCAACGAACTGGTTGCACTGATTGTCGGCCTGGTCACCGGCACCCTGTATTCCTGGCTGAACCTGCCGATCCCCGCGCCAAACGTCACCGGCGGGATCTGCGCCATCCTCTTCACCTACATCGGCTATCTGATCGTGCACGCGTGGCGCAGGACCATCGCCTTCGGGCGGCCGCCGGAAAGCCGCTGAATCACGCGCAATTCATGAGATTGGGGAATGACATGGTGGAAATTGCATTGGGCAGCACCGAGCTGCAGGCCGCAGCCGTTGGCTTGGTGACTGGCGTTATCTACACTGCGGTACGTGCGCCGATACCGGCCCCGAACGTGCTCGGCGGGATCTTCGCCATCTTTGGCACGTTCGCGGGATTCGTACTGGTGGCCGCGATGCGGGGGCAGTTGCTGTTCGGCTAGCGGAGGGCCTGGCCTTCGCAAGAAATGCTTTGGATGCGCGGCGGACAGCAATGTCCGCCCGTTTTCGCTGTTGCAGCATGATGCCAGGGAGGTTCAATTGCACCTTTTGCGTTTTTCCACCGAAGCCTATCCACGCAACCGGCGCGGCGCAGCCTGGCGTGACGAACTCCGCGCCGCACGCCTGCATTGCGAGTGCCTGTGCGCCGATCACACCCTGCACGGCACGATCGAGTCGCGGACCACCCCTGCGGGCATCGAGCTGACCTGCATTGCATCGGTCCCCCAGACGCTGGCCATCACCAGCGGCGACGGCCGCGGCCTGATGCTGCTGATGCTGACCGAAGGCGAAGCGCACCTCGCTGCGCCGGAACTGCGTGAACCGCTGCGGCCGGGGCAGGTGGTCTGCGTGCCGGAACACGCCGCCCGCAGGCTGGCCCTGGCCACCAGCTTCCGCATGCTGATCGTGCATATCGGCCAGGCCTTGCTCAGCGCACGCATCACGGCCCCGTTGCCTCGCTCCGCGCTGGTGCTGAGCGGCGACGCTGCGGAACTGTTTGCCCGCCTGCTCCAGTCCATGGCGGCCAGCTTCGACACCATCGTGTCCGCAAACGCCAAGGCCATCCAGCCCTTCGACAACACCATCACCGCCTGCCTTGACGCCGCGCTGGCCGACAGCCAGCCCAGCGCACCGCCGGACATGACGCCCTCGCGCGCGGCCGTCTTTGCGCGCGTCTGCAGCCGCATCGACGCACGCCTTGCCGAGCCGGAACTCAGCCTCGCCGCCATCGCCGCGGACGAGCGCATGTCGGCCCGGTACCTGCAGAAGCTCTTCGAGAAATCCGGCAGCAGCTTTTCCGCCTACCTGCGCACCAGCCGGCTTGAGCGATGCCGGGCCGACCTGGCCAACCACCAGTACGACAAGCTCTCGGTCTCCGACATCTGCTATCGCTGGGGCTTCAACGACCCTTCGCACTTCAGCCACGCGTTTCGCGAACAGTTCGGGATCTCGCCCCGCGCCTACCGTGAGCAGACCGCGAACACGCCCGAGCATCGCCCACCGCAGAATGTCTCCCGCGGGCTTCCGGCCAATGCAAAACGCGCTCCCGCCAGTCCTGGCGCGCCCGCGAACGATGGCTCTGCTGCGCGCCAGCAAGCGGCGCCCACCATCGTCCCCATCACCCAGGCGCGCTCGCACGCCGCCCGCCCGGAATGCCGGCACCACTGGCTGCAGGCCACGGACAAGACCGTGCACTGGGGCTATCTCAGCCACGACCTGCCGCCCGTGCTCGAGGTCATGCCCGGCGACACCGTCACCATCGAAACACTGACGCAGCACGCCTCTGACGACCGGGAACGCATGATCGACGGCGACGCCGGCGCCGAAAGCGTCTTTCACTGGACCGCAGAGCAGAAGAACGTCAACCGGCGCGGCGCGGGCCCCATCGACGCCTCGGTCTATGGCCGCGGCGCCGGCGAAGGCTTTGGCGTGCATATCTGCACCGGCCCGGTCGCGGTGCGCGGCGCCATGCCCGGCGATGTGCTGGAGGTGCGCATCCTGGACGTGCGCCCGCGCCCGTGCTGCAACCCGCGCTTTGCCGGCAGGGCCTTCGGCAGCAACGCGGCGACCTGGTGGGGCTTTCACTATCGCGACATGCTGACCGAGCCGCGCGAGCGCGAAGTGGTCACCGTCTTCGAGATCGATTGCGAACGCGCCGACAGCCGTGCGCGCGCGGTCTACAACTTCCGCTGGACGCCGCAGCGCGATCCGTTCGGCGTGCTGCATCCGACCATCGACTATCCCGGCGTGCCAGTCGACCACGACACCATCGTCAAGAACTACGACGTGCTGCGCGATATCGAGATACCGGTCCGCCCCCACTTCGGCGTCATCGCCGTGGCGCCGGCGCAGGACGGCCTGATCGACTCCATCCCGCCCTCAAGCTTCGCCGGCAACCTGGACAACTGGCGCGTCACCCGGGGCGCCAGCGTCTATCTCAGGGTAGCCGTACCGGGCGCCCTGCTGTCGATTGGCGATCCCCATGCCTCGCAGGGAGACTCCGAGCTGTGCGGCACGGCCATCGAATGCTCGCTGACCGGTGACTTCCAGCTCATCCTGCACAAGAGCACCATGATCGATCGCGACGCTCCCTTCGCCGACCTGAGCTACCCGCTGGTGGAAACCGCCGACGAATGGATCCTGCATGGCTTCAGTTCGCCAAACCACCTGGCTGAACTGGGCCAGATGGCGCAGAGCCATATCTACCTGAAGTCCACCCTGGACGACGCCATGCGCGACGCCTTCCGCAAGACACGCCGCTTCCTTATGTCGGTCAAGGGGCTGAGTGAAGATGAGGCGGTCGCGCTGATCTCGGTTGCGGTGGATTTTGGTATCACGCAGGTGGTGAATGGCAACTGGGGTGTGCATGCGATTATCAGGAAGTCGATGTTCAGCCGTCCGTGAGCGCGCGCGGGGCCGGCTGAACGCTGCCTGCCGGCCCCTATAGTATCCTCGCGGGTTCCCCGACCCGTACCACGAGATTGATGCACCACACCGACGACGCCCTTCCCGAGCACGAATCCACCGCCATCCACGAGCCCCGCCTCTGGCGCGACAAGGGCTGGACCGCCCGCGTCATCAAGAATGAGGACGGCGACGGCTGGGCAGTCGAAATGATCCGCGACGGCAGCGCCGAGCCCGCGCTGGTCGGTCCCTGGACCATGGGGCGGAACAAGGTCGATCCCAAGCCGCTGGATGCCACCGCGCACCAGACGCTGGTCAAGACGGCTTCAGAGGTTATCCGGCGGCATGAGCAGCAATTGCATGCGCAGCTCAACAAGCAGGTCAGTATCGAGTCTGAATCCGGCACTGTGATTGTGAAGCTCGTCATTACGCCGGATGAATTCGAGCCCTTTGGCACGCTCACGGCTGAGGATTCCTTCGGCGATGTGCTGGCGACTGTGAAGGTGCGGCCCGACTTTCGGCTGACGCGAGACAGCGCCGAGCGCTGGGCTGCTGGTGGGTTCGACAGGATTCGCTAGGCAACTGCCTGACAACGAAGCGCCGGAAGATTGCGAATCGTCTGATCGTCACAGACGACAGAGATGGGAACACTAGAGCCATCACCGAAACAACGGTGATCGGGCGTACCAACCCGGATCTTTACAGACGGCCGTCTCATACGGCCAAGTTCGCGCGTCCACGTCTCCTCAGTTTTTGGCGGGCCGGGCGGGGCAGCCGAAAGGCTGGCCGGATTACTCTGTGAGGACCGGTTTGGTACCCCCGCTGTCTGGCCCGCCACCCTTCATTTTTATCCATCAGGCGGGTCTTCCAACTTTGATAGGAGTTCGCAATGGAAGAGCAAACCGCGTCGAAACAACAAACCGCCTTGATCGCCAATCCGGAAGATTGTCGCGAATCGCTGAATTGCATCAGTGCTGGATTGGACAGGGTGCTGGTGCTGTTGGAAGTGGAAAGCGAATGTTCGGATGCCTGCTTTGGTATCCGGTGTCTGGTGGCGATGATTAAGGCGAAGTTTGACCGGACGGCGGGGGAGATTTGTCCGGTGGAGTGAGTGGGGGTGCTGATGTGGCCGGGGAGTTGCTCCGGCGGGATGGGATAACCGCAGCTTCGGCTGCGGTTATTTTTTTGGGGCTGGTACAGAGCTGGTTGGTCTGCTGCTTGGACTGACGCATATCGGCCATCTACAGACGTCGACACCGTACTCACCACGGACGTTCGAAGGTCAGCGGGGCTCCTATAAGGGACATTTACGCGCGTGCAGTCGGTCGATTGTCACCTGACCGGCCATTGCGCCAACAGCCTCGCTTGGTGAAAAGTTGCAAGACCTGCTAGCTGCACGAACTGTTAGTCGTTAACAACAAGTGGTGAAACGCCAAACTGGCCCAGTGCTCATATGCGGTCCGGATGCTGCTCGGAAGGGGCTGAAGCTCAAAGTCTTTCCAGCAAGAAATCAATGAAGGTACGTACTTTGGCCGGCACATACCTGTGGCTTGGGTAAACCGCCGAAACCATTTGGGGCGGGGGAGCGTATGTGCCCAGCAGCTCGACCAGACGCCCGCTAGCTAGATCCTCCTGTACCGTGAAGTCGAGTAGTTGCGCAATGCCCGCGCCGCTGGTAACTGCGGCCAAGGTGCCCAAGGGATGGTCAAGGGCAAGCGCCGGACGAATCGCGACTTCGCTGAGTTGGTCACCCTCGGTGCGAAACAACCAGGGCAAGCAGCGCCCGGTGTCCGGCATCAGCATGCCGATACATTGATGTCGGACCAGGTCGCCTGGCTGCCGGGGATGCCCGTACTTGCTTAGATAGGACGGCGTTGCCACCACGATCCGTCCCGTCTGATCCAGTGGACGGGCAACCAAGCGGGAATCGGCCACCGTACCGATGCGCACCGCCATGTCGAAGTCTTGCCGGACGAAGTCGACGGTCGCATTGCTAAGCGATACCTCCACGGTGACCCGCTCGCCATAGCGCGCCATGTATTCCGAAATCAATGGGATCACGCGCTTAATGCCATAGCTGTAGGGAAGGCTCACACGCAACACGCCGCGCGGAATCTGTTCAAGCGTTAATGCCGTTTCAGTCTCGTTGATGCGATCAAGCGCCTGTTGGCACGAATCGTAGTAGAGCTGGCCTTCGTCGGTCAGGCGCACGGCCCGCGTCGTTCGGGCGAATAGTCTGAGTCCCAGCCGGGTCTCCAGCCGTTGTACCGCTTTGCTGACAGCCGACGGCGTTGTCCCCAGCGAGACGGCTGCGGCGGTAAAGCTCTGTGTCCTAGCCGCCACACAGAACATTTCCACGGCATCCAGACGGACGCTGTTCGGTCCCTTCATGCTTATGTCCTCTAGCGCACGAGACATTGATTAGTGCCTATATGGCACAAATAAAGTGCCGACCGATGATATCTGATCGTAAGCGAGATGACTATTATCTGAGCCATGGCATTACTTTGATGGAAATGAGGACTCAAATGCGCTTGGATTCGATGTCACCCGATTTGGATCGCCTGACGAAAAGCCGTACAGGCATCCGTCTCGGATACGCCTTGGTGGGGCTGCTGTTCCTGGTCTCCGGCGTATTGAAAGCCACGCACTTCGCCGGCCTGGTCGCCAAATTGGCAGCTATGGGACTGCCCATGGCACCGCTGTTGAGCGTGCTGGTTGCCTGTGTAGAGGTGGGCTGTGGCTGTGCGCTAATCCTGGGCTGGAAGACCCGCTGGGCTGCGGCAGTGCTCGCCATGTTCGTCGTCCCCGCCACGTTCCTGTTCCACGCCTTCTGGGCTGCCGACGCCTCGAGCTACAGCAACCAGCTCAACCACTTTCTCAAGAACGTTGGTTTGTTCGGTGCGCTGCTTGCCATGGCCTGGACTCCGTCATCGGCGGTAGCGGTCGCTGATGGCCGCGCCACCCAATAACCCGTAGAAAAGGACACCAATAGGAGACAGATCAATGAGCACTCCAGCCGCCCCCGCCAACGCCAACGCCATCGACGTCGATGACCTGCTTGGAAAAGCCCACCCCGCATTCCAGCTTCTCCTGCTCGCCTTGTGCGGGATGTGCCTGATCATTGACGGCTTCGATGCCCAGGCCATGGGATACGTTGCCCCGAGCCTGCTCGCCGAGTGGAATGTTCCCAAGACGGCGCTCGGGCCCGTGTTCAGCGCAAGCCTGGTCGGGATGCTGGTTGGCGCCATGTGCCTGTCCATCCTGGCCGACCGCATCGGTCGGCGCCCGGTGCTGATTGGCGCAACCCTGTTTTTTGCAATTGCCATGCTGGTCACGCCGCTAACCGGCAGCATTCCGTCGCTGATGGTTGTGCGATTCGTCACCGGCCTTGGCTTGGGCTGCATCATGCCGAACGCCATGGCACTTGTCGGCGAGTATTCTGCTCCGGACCACCGGGTCAAGCGAATGATGCTTGTCTCGTGCGGCTTCACGGTCGGCGCTGCCATCGGTGGCTTCGTCAGCGCGGCGCTGATTCCCGCCTTCGGCTGGCGCTCTGTTTTCTGGGTCGGCGGGGCAGCGCCCCTGCTGCTCGCGCTCTCGATGCTTGTGGCCTTGCCGGAGTCCCTACAGTTCCTGGCACTGAAAGACCGCCAGCGACAGGCCCGGCGCTGGCTTGCAAAGTGTACACGCGGCCAGCCGATCGATCCCTCGGCGCGCCTCGTCGTAAGAGAGAAGCCGGCTTCCGGAGCGCCTGTGGTCGAACTATTTCGTGCCGGCCGCGCGCCTGTCACACTGATCCTGTGGGCCATCAGTTTCCTCAACCTCATCGACCTCTACTTCCTCTCGAATTGGCTCCCCACCGTGATGCGCGATGCGGGCTATGCTCCTGCCACGGCAGTCATTGTCGGAACGATGCTTCAGACAGGCGGTGTTATCGGTACGCTTATGCTGGGCAAGTTCATCGAGCGATTCGGCTTCGTCCGGGTCCTGTCAGTTTGCTTTGCGGTGGCCGCCGTGTCCGTTGGCCTGATCGGTACAGTGGCACACGCGTTGCCATGGTTGCTGCTGGCCGTGTTCGTGGGTGGATTCTGTGTCGTCGGGGGCCAGCCGGCGGTCAACGCCCTGGCCGGCCACTACTACCCCACAGCCTTGCGCTCGACTGGCATCGGCTGGAGTCTCGGTGTCGGCCGCATCGGCTCGGTCCTCGGGCCGCTCGTCGGCGGACAGTTGATCGCACTGCAGTGGAGCAACGGCGCGCTCTTTCAGGTCGCTGCCCTACCGGTCATCGGATCGGCCTTGCTCGTGATTCTGTTGGCAGGCAGTGGACGCAAGCGCTCGGTGACAGCGGTCGGCGTGCAGTCAGGCGGCTAGGCAGCACCGTTCGGGATCTGCCCTGCGTCAGCGGATGACCGTTGGACTTAGAGAACGGCCGTCGACTGGGCGCCGAGTCAAACGACCGCGAGGGGTTGCGGATTCAACCGGTCGATGCAACAGCTTGTATGGAATCGTTCAGCCGGAAGAACCTTGATTCCCGGCTTCGTCGACGCGCACAGCCATTTCCTGGCGACCGGTGTCACGGAGGCGTTCTCCGTCGACCTGTGATTCTGGCATCGTTGCGTGGCCTTGCCGTACTACCTGTACTGTCTCGGCCACCCTGACACATTGGAACAATTCGCCTCGCGATCCGAGTCCCCTCCTTCGCCGCCAAGCCAGAACCGCTTCGCTTCATTCTGATCGCGCCTCCCGTCCCTTCCTCGCGTCCGGCGCATTGCGCCAAACGTAGTCCATACCTCAATATCCGCGTGCTGGATCGATGATGTTGTCCGGCAATTCGCCGGCAGAAACGCGAACAATACTCTCCGCAATCTGCCTCGCCGCAGACGACGGAATCGCCACCGAAGCCAGGTGGGGTGTGATCAGCACATTATGCATGCTCCACAACGGATCCCCGGCAGGCAAAGGTTCGCGCTCGAAAACGTCCAGGGTTGCCCCCCCGATGTGGCCGCTTTGGAGCAGGTCCGTAAGCGCCGCCTGATCGACCAGTGCGCCCCGCGCAACGTTGATAAAGGCCGCGCCTCGCGGCAGCCGCTCGAGTCGCGCCCGATCCAGGATGCCAGCCGTCTGCGGCGTGAGCGGCAGCATCACGACGACAATGTCCGCCTGTCCGAGCACGGTGTCGAGCGTTTCCAGTCCGGCAAAGCATTCCACGCCTTCGATCTGCGCCGGGCTGCGCGACCAGCCGATCACCTTGAGCCCCTGGCGCTGCAGTTCGTGAGCCGCTTTCGCGCCCAGCTGACCGAGCCCCAAAACCGCCACGCGGATGTCTTCCGGAGAACGGGGATGACGGTAGGCCCACTCACCCCGCCGCTGCGCCTGCTCGAAGTACGGGATGTCCCGGGCGTGCCGCAGCACAGAGAACAACACGTACCCCGCCATCATGCGCGCCATCTGCGGGTCCGTGAGCCGTGTGATCGGAATGCCTTGGGGAAGATCCTGCCGCTCGACCAGTGAATCAACCCCCGCCCCCAGATTGACGATCAGGCGCAGGTTCGTCATTTCGGCAAAGAAATTCTCCGGCGGTTTCCAGGCGAGCGCGTAGTGAATGTCGGCCGGCCGGGTGATTTCGCTGGAGTGAATGACCTTCAGATTCGGCAGCTGGGCCTGGAGCGCGCGCTTCCACGTGTCGAAATCGTCGAATGCGCTGTAGAAGGCCAGCGCGCCCGAGGGGGTGTCTTCAGAAATTGGCATCTTGGCAACTGCATTGAGAATAATGGCAAGGACGGCAGCGAGAGTACATCTTGCTGCCGTTCCACGTGCGCATGGGAAATCAGACCGCTGCTCTGCCCTTCTGCACCAGCCGCGTGACGGCCTCGATGGCAAATTCGTAGCCGTCGCCGCCCAACCCGGCGATCACGCCATCCGCCACCTTGGAGATGTAGGAGTGGTGGCGGAACGGCTCGCGCTTCCAGATGTTGCTCATATGGGTTTCGATGATCTTGCCGGGGAAAGACAGCAAGGCATCGAGGATCGGAATCGACGAGTAGGTCAGGCCGGCCGCATTGATGATGATGCCGTCCGCCACGCCGCGCGCTTCCTGGATCCAGTCGACCAGCTGTCCCTCGTAGTTCGACTGCAAAAAGCGCAGGTCGGCATTCAGGGACGCGGCCTTTTGCTCGCATCGTGACTGCAGCACCGGAAAGCTGTCGCTGCCGTAGGTTTTGTTGGCGTCCAGGCCATAAAGATTGGCGTTGGGGCCGTTCAGGAACCAGATAGTGATCTTCGCGCTCATGTTCTGACCTCTGTATCTCAACCTTCGTGGGGGCGCGTGGCCTGCATGGCGGGCAGGCTTTGGAAAGCCTCATTCCAGCGTGCCGCGTTGCCGTATTGGGCGCGCCAATCGAGTTCGGGAAAGCGGAAGTCCAGATACCCCAGCGCGCAGCCGATGGTGATTTCACCGATGGTGGGCTGTTCTTCCACCAGGTCCGGTGCGATGGCGTCGATTGAGTCGAGGCAGGCGCTGACTTTCGTCAGCAGCGCTTCGCGCCACGTGGGCCACTGGACTTCCTCGGGGCGCGCCGTCCGTTCGTAGCGCGCGAGCAGCGCGGCGTCTAGCAGGCCATCGCCGAGCGCCTGGCGGGTCAGGGCCGTCCAGCGCGCGGGGCCGGAGGCGGGAAAGATGTCCGCGGCGTCTGCCCGGCTGGCCAGGTACTCGCAAATCACCCGGCTGTCATAGATGGCCTGGCCGTTTTCCAGGATCAGCGTCGGGACTTTGGCGAGCGGGTTGTGGGCCGCGATGCGCGGGTCGCGCTGCACCGGATGGGCGGCGCTGTCCAGCAGTTCGATGGATTCGGCCTGCCCCGTCAGGTGTGCGCAGACCATGACCTTGCGCACGAATGGCGAGGTCGGAGCGAAAAGAAGTTTCGGCATGCTTTATTGGATTCTAGGGGATCAGGACCAGCTTGCCGAAGACCTTGCCGCTTTCCAGTATCTGGTGGGACGCGACCGCCTCCGCGAGCGGGAAGGTGGCGTGGATGCGCGGCTTGACCCGTCCGTTTTTCAGCAGCGGGATGACATGGCGGGCAATGCTCTGGGCCATCCGGGTCTTTTCGTAATGGCTCTGGGGGCGCATGGTGGACGAGTGCAGGCTCACCTGGCGCTGCATCAGCGTCAGCAGTTCGACATTGACCGCCGAGCCCTGCATGAAGGACAGGCTGACATGACGGCCGCCGAAGGCCATGGCGGCAAGATTGCGGCGGACATAGTCGCCGCCGACGATATCGATTACCACGTCGACCCCGCGCTCATCGGTGTACTCCAGGCAGGCCTTGGTGAAATCGGTGGTGGGCCAGCAGATCGTCGCATCGGCGCCCATGGCGCGCAGTTCTGGAAAACGGCTTTCATCGTTGTCCGTGACGATGACGGTTGCGCCGGCGGCATGCGCCATGCGGATCGTGAGCGTGCCGATGCCGCCGGCCGCACCGTGGATCAGGACGGTTTCGCCCATGGCCAGGCGGCCCAGCTCGAACAGGTTGTGCCACACGGTGAACAGCCCCTCGGGCAAGGCGGCTGCCTCGGCATCGGAAAGCGTGCCGGGCACGATGAAGGACTGATCGACCGGCGCCGTACACCACGGCGCATAGCCGCCGCCGGGCACCAGGCTCATCAGCCGCTGGCCCATCAGCTGGCTGTCCACACCGGGGCCGCAGGCGACCACTTCGCCGCAGACTTCCAGGCCGAGCACGTCAGTGATGCCGGGCGCGGGCTTGGCGATACCTTGACGCTGCATGATGTCGGGCCGGTTGACGCCGGCGGCGAGCACGCGCAGCAGGACTTCGCCAGCACCGGGCTCGGGCATGGGGCGCTCGGCCAGCGTTAGCACACCGGCGTCGCCGGGTTCACGGGCGATGATGGCTTGCATGGAGCGGGGAAGACTGGTCATGGGTGTGTTCTCTCAGGCAGCGTTGTCTGACGCGTTGGGTTATGCCTTCGCGTTGCGCTCTTGCATCTGTTCTTACGTCCGCTTCTGCGGACTGAAAATGCTGACGCCCTCATCGGGCAGCGCGAGTCCCGCGACCGAGCCGATGGGCCATTGCTGCATGGCGCCCAGGCCCGCACTGCGCACCGTGACGACCTGACGGGCCGTCATCGGAATGTCCACGTCGATGAACGTATTGATGTGATCGCCCTGGTAGACGTGATTGATCACCGTGCCGCTCAACACCGATTCGGAATGCAGATTCTCAAGCCTGATGTGCTCCGGGCGCACGTACACGTCCAGCCTTTCCCCGTCGTGCGATGCATCGGCCAGGCGGGCATGCGGAAAGCTGATGAGCCCCGAGCCCAGGCGCAGTTGCACATCCGTTGCCGTCTGGCCGTGATAATGCGCCGGCAGGATGTTCACGTCGCCCAGGAAGGACGCCACGAACGGGTCTTGCGGGTTCTGATACAGATCGGCCGGCGACGCGATCTGCCGAATGATGCCGTTCGACATCACCGCGATCCGGTCGGACATGGCCAGCGCCTCGCCCTGGTCGTGGGTGACGAATACTGTGGTCAGGCGCAAGCGGCGCTGGATTTCCCGGATCTCTACCTGCATGGAGCCGCGCAGGTTCTTGTCCAGGGCCGAGAAAGGCTCGTCCAGCAGCAGTACCTTGGGCTGGATCACCAGCGCCCGCGCCAGCGCCACGCGCTGCTGCTGGCCGCCCGAGAGTTCGCGGGGCTTGCGGTGCCCGAGGCCGCCCAGCTTCACCAAGTCCATCACCTGCTTCACGCGCTGTGCGATTTCATCCTTGCCCACGCCCCGCATGCGCAGGCCATAGCCGATATTGCGCTCGACGGTCATGTGGGGAAAGAGCGCGTAGTTCTGGAAGACGATGCCGATCTGCCGCTTGTGCGGCGGCTCGCAGGTCACCGGCTGGCCATCGATGAAGATCTCGCCAGTGTCGGCTTCCGCAAAGCCGGCGATGAGGTTGAGAAGCGTCGTCTTGCCGCAGCCGGACGGGCCCAGCAGGGTGAGGAATTCCCCGCGTCGTATCTTCAGCGAGAGCTCGTGCAGCACGGTGTGGTCGTGATACTTCTTGACCACACGTTCCAGGCTGACTGCGGTATCGGGCTGTGCGTTGTGTTGCTGTGCGGCAGGCTCGGAGTTGGCTACGTTCATAGGTGTACAGAGATTGAGGAGTATGCCGTGCTCCAGGCTTGGGCCCAATGACATCGAGGCCGAGCTGGTACTGGCAAGCAGGATAAGTCAAACAGCCAGTATCGTGACTTTGCCGAAACTGATGCGGTCCCTCGGAAAAAACGAAATGCCCGTTTTCAGGCGCAGGCGGCGCGGATGCGATGGCCGGGAACGCCTTGTGGTGCACGGGTGCGGGGTGGCGCTGCGGCACCCTCAGGCCGGCGCTTTACTTTTTCCTAAGTCCTGAGTTTGAAAAACGTGATTTTCAAACGAGGTGGGCTTCATCAAACTGGCCACCGTCGATGAGCGATGTCTCCAGGGCGCCAGTACGCCTTGCCGTCGAAGCTTCCGTGCCGGGGCGACTGACCGGGGCGATTATTCTTAGGAAATTCAAATGTCAGTGGAAAAAATCAACACCGTGGTGGTCGGTGCTGGCCAGGCGGGCATCGCGATGAGTGAGCATCTCGCGCACATGGGTGTGCAGCATGCCGTGCTGGAACGCAGCCGAATCGCAGAACGCTGGCGCTCGGAACGTTGGGATTCTCTGGTCGCGAATGGACCGGCCTGGCATGACCGTTTTCCCGGGATGAAATTCGAGGGCATTTCGCCGGAGACCTTTCCGTCGAAAGAGCGCATGGCCCAGTATTTCGAGAGCTACGCCGCCATGCTGAAGGCGCCGGTCCGTACCGGCGTGGAAGTTAGGCAGGTGGAACGGCATCAAGGGCGTCCCGGCTTCAGGGTGACGACTTCCGACGGCATCATCGAGGCAGACAACGTCGTTGCCGCAACCGGCCCGTTCCAGACGCCGGCCTATCCGAAGATCGTGCCTGAGAGCGAAAACATCCGGCAGCTGCATTCCTCGGCCTACAAGAATCCGGGCCAATTGGCGGAAGGCGGGGTGCTCGTGGTGGGCGCGGGCGCTTCCGGCTCGCAGATCGCCGAAGAGCTGCGCCAGGCCGGCAAGACGGTTTATCTCTCGGTCGGCGAGCATTACCGCCCGCCGCGCGCGTACCGTGGCCGTGACTACTGCTGGTGGCTGGGCGCCCTCGGCCTGTGGGATGAAGTGAGGATCCGGCCCAAGAAGGCGCACGTTGCTTTCGCCGTGAGCGGCTATGAAGGCGGCAAGACCGTCGATTTCCGGCGCCTGGCGCACGCGGGCATCAACCTGGTTGGCCTGACCCAATCCTACAAGGATGGCGTCATGACGTTCGAGCCAGGCCTGCCCGAGAACATCGCCGAAGGCGACCGCGCCTACTTCGACGTGCTGCGCGAAGCGGATGCCTATATCGAAGAGAATGGCCTGCCGTTTCCGCCGGAACCTGACGCCTGGGAGCTGCTGCCGGACCCGGAATGCCTCAAGCACCCGATCCTCAGCCTCGACCTGGCTGAAGCCGGCATCACCACGATTCTCTGGGCGACCGGTTTCAAGTTTGATTTCAACTGGCTGAACGTGAAGAATGCCTTCGACGAGAAGGGCGATCCGTTCCACAAGCGAGGCATCTCCGCAGAAGGCGGCATCTATTTCCTGGGCCTGCCGAATCTGGTCAACCGGGCGTCGTCCTTCATCTATGGCGTCTGGCACGATGCGAAATACATCGCTGACCATATCGTGCTCCAGAACGGCTATATGACGTATGAGCGGTCTTGAGCCTGGTCTTGAGGCTGCACGGTGACCTGTCATTGGTAACGAGGTTGCACGGACGAGCTGCCGGATCGGGTGATCCGGCAGCTTTTTGTTTTTTTCCAAGGGAGTTCCCATGGCCGAGATGACGTGCATTGAAGACCTGCGCAGGCTGGCGAGAAAGCGCGTGCCGCGCATGTTCTATGACTATGTCGACGGCGGTTCGTGGACCGAATATACCTACCGTGCCAACGAGGCGGATTTTCAGCGTATCGAATTCCGCCAGCGCGTGGCAGTGGACATTACCGAGCGCAGCACCGCCAGCACCATGGTGGGCCAGCCGGTCAGCATGCCGGTGGCGGTCGCGCCCACCGGGTTGACCGGCATGCAGCACGCCGATGGAGAAATCCTGGCCGCGCGCGCGGCGAAGCGGCACGGCATCCCGTTCACCTTGTCCACCATGAGCATCTGCCCGATCGAGGCGGTGGCGGAAGCGACCGGGCGCCATCCGTTCTGGTTCCAGCTATATGTGCTGCGCGACCGGACCTTTGTCGAAAGCCTGATCGACCGTGCCAGGAATGCCAATTGTTCGGCGCTCGTGGTCACGATGGACCTGCAGGTCTTCGGCCAGCGGCACAAGGACAAGAAGAACGGTCTGTCCACGCCGCCCAGGCCGACCCTGCGCAACCTTGTGAACATGGCGAGCAAGCCGCGCTGGTGCATGGGCATGCTGGGTACCAGACACCGTCAGTTCGGCAATATCGTCAGGCATGCCAGGGGCGTCGACAATATCGGGTCGCTGGTGGAGTGGACTCAGGAGCAATTCGATCCGCGTCTGTCCTGGCAGGATATTGAATGGATTAAGAAGCGGTGGGATGGGAAGCTGATCGTCAAGGGCATCCAGGACCCCGAGGACGCGCGGCTGGCGCTGGCAAGCGGCGCCGATGCCATCATCGTGTCGAACCATGGCGGGCGCCAGCTGGACGGCGCCGCGTCATCGATCTCCACATTGCCGCGCATCGTGGAAGCGGTCGGGGATCGGGTGGAAGTCCATATGGATGGCGGCATCCGCTCGGGCCAGGACGTGCTCAAGGCCATCGCGCTCGGGGCGCGTGGCACGTATATCGGTCGCGCCATGATGTATGGCCTGGGCGCCCTCGGCGAGCAAGGCGTGACCACTGCCTTGAACATCATTCAGAACGAGCTCGATCTCTCCATGGCGTTTTGCGGCAAGACGGATATCCAGTCGGTCGACCGCAGCATCCTGCTGACTTCATTTTGACAGCGCCCCTGAGGCGCCCGGGCCGAAGCCGCCCAGGACGCCAGGACTTATTGACAGAGAAACTCGACGAGGCCGGCCAGCATGCGGTCGCAGGCTTCGATCTGCGCCAGCTCCACATACTCGTCGGCCTTGTGTGCGACTTCAATGCTCCCGGGCCCGCAGATCAGCACTGGCGTTTCGTTCCAGCTCTGCCGGAACAATCCACCCTCGCTGCCATAGTCCACCCTGGCGCATGGGGTGCCCGCGGGGAGCAGCGAGGCGAGCAGGCCGACAGCAGGCGAATCCTCGCGGGTGTTCAGGCTGGGATAGCTGTTCGTCATCTGGATTTCTGGTAGGGGCGCCGCAGGATCCAGCGCCTCTTTTTTGACGCGCTCGGCCAGGCGTTCCAGGACGCGCTTCAGGATCTCCTCGGGTTTATCTTCCGAGACGTTGCGAATCTCGAAGCTGACTTCGCATTCGCTGGGCACGATGTTCAAGGCGCGGCCGCCGTGGATGACGCCGGCGTGGACCGTGCTGTAGGGCACGCCGTAGCCCTCCTCGCGCGGGCCGCTTTCCGCCAGTTCACGCTGTACGTCCCGCAGGGATGCGACGAGGTCGCTGGCCATGTGGATGGCGTTGAAGAACCTGGGCGCCAGGCCTGAGTGGCCGGCCTGGCCGCAGCAGACCGCCCGGTAGGCAGCCTTGCCCTTGTGACCGGTGCCGATCCGCATCAGGGTCGGCTCGCCGACAATGCACAGGTAGGGTGCGGGGAGGCTGTTCTCCAGGCGGCGCAGCAGGTGGCGCACGCCAACGCAGCCGATTTCCTCGTCGAAGGACAGCGCTAGCTGCAAGGGGCGCTGGAGCGGCTGCCGGGCGGCTGCCACCATGGCGGTCACGGCGCAGGCCACGAAGCCCTTCATGTCGGCTGTGCCGCGTCCATAGATGCGGCCATCCCGGTGCGTTGCCTCAAAAGGGGGTGAAGTCCAGGGCTGGCCTTCCACCGGCACCACATCGGTATGGCCGGAGAGCAGGACGCCCGGAACGCCCACCGGACCGACCGTCGCAAACAGATTGGATCGGCCGGGGTCTTGCGGGTCGGGCGCGAGCATCGATTCGATGCCGGCTTCCGCCAGGATGTCCTGGACCTTGTGGATGAGCGCGATGTTTGGCGTCAGGGAAACCGATGCGAAAGAAATGAGCGTTTCCAGGAGAGAGACGCTTGCTGAGGAGGCTTGATTTTCCATCTCTGGCCCTTTTTGATCGAGATGCGCGGCATACTCCGCCCTTCATGGCGGGGAAGGATAGCGCGACGGTGAGGCGGCTCAATGCCGCAGTAGCAGTCTAATGTGGCATCCTCTTCTGCTCGATGTCGTATCCGCCGGAAACTGTGCGGTGATGCGCTATGGTCGCCCTCCCACTTCGCCGGAAGTTGTGGCGGAGCAATCATCGAGATCGTGCGACAGTACAGACACAGTGGCGACCTTACAGAGTTTCACGTTTGGGCTCTTCGGCTACCTGTACATTGGCCAGATGCAACGACTCCAGGCCTTCAAGTTCGAACTGATGCCGCGCGGTGAGCAGCAGCGCGACATGCGCCGATTCGCCGGATCGTGCCGGTTCGTCTACAACAAGGCGCTGGCGCTACAGATCGAAAACTACAGGGCTGGCGGCAAGTTCATCAGCTACGTGGCGATGGCAAAGCGTCTCACCGAGTGGCGCAATGGACCTGGAACACCTTGGCTCAAGGACTCCCCGGTGCACCCGCTGCAACATGCGCTCAAGGATCTGGAGCGAGCCTACAAGAACTTTTTCGCTAGACGGGCCGCACATCCTCGCTTCAAGAAGAAGAGCCAGCGCGACAGCTTTCGCTACCCCGACCCGAAGCAGATCAAGCTGGATCAGGCCAACAGTCGCATCTTTCTGCCCAAGCTCGGATGGATTCGCTACCGCAGCAGCCGGGATGTGCTTGGCGAGGTGCGCAACGCCACGGTATCTCTGCATGCGGGCAAGTGGTTTGTCTCGATCCAGACCGCGCGTGAGGTGGAAAAGCCCGTGCCGCAAGCAACCAGCGCAGTCGGCATCGATGTTGGCATCACCCGATTCGCTACGTTCAGCGATGGTACCTTCCTCGCTCCGCTCAACAGTTTCAAAAGGCACGAAGCCAGACTGCGCCGCGCTCAGCGAGCGATGAGTCGCAAGACGAAGTTCAGCACCAACTGGAGGAAGGCGAAAGCCAGAGTCCAGCGCATCCACGCCCGCATCGGCAACGCCCGCCGCGATTACCTGCACAAGGCCACGACCATGATCAGCAAAAACCACGCGATGGTCTGTATCGAGGACTTGCAGGTACGGAACATGTCCAGGTCGGCGGCGGGCACAGGCGAAAGCCCAGGCGCGAATGTTCGGGCCAAGTCCGGCCTGAACAAGTCCATTCTCGACCAGGCTGGTACGAGTTCCGCCGGCAGTTGGAATATAAGCTGGCGTGGAACGGGGGCTGGCTTATCGCTGTGCAACCGCAGAACACGAGCCGGACGTGTCCGCGCTGCGGTCAGGTGTCGGCGCAGAACCGTACGACGCAGGCAAGATTCTGCTGCGTCGAGTGCGGATTCGAGGAAAACGCGGATGTGGTCGGAGCGATCAACATTCTGGCGCGGGGACACCGCGTTGCAGCCTGTGGAGAGTCGGTGCAGTCGGGCCGCTCGGTGAAGCAGGAACCCACCGCAGCGACTGCGCAACTCATCGCGTAGCGCCGAAGGAATCCCCTCCCTTTCCGCCGTCAGGCGGTGGCCGCAGGCTGAGGGAGGGGAGGATGTCAAGGGGCATTGCCGAAACAACGGCATGACCGATGCGGCTGGCGCTTCAGGACGCCGATTTCAGCGGCGCTGCTATATGGGGATCGAAGAAACTTGGAGCGCTCATTCCGGGGATGTATTGGTCGGAGATATAAGCGCGGCAGCGTTCCATGAAGATTCTCGTCAATCTTGACTGTTTCATCGGCTTGTAAGTCGCCAGGCCGAGCAGCATGGGCCGATGGGTACCGGCAAGGCGGACCCGCACCATGCGCTTTCCATCGAGCGACTGATCAGATTTGGGGCGCACATTGAAGAGTGCGTAGCCAATTCCGTTGGCGACCATGGACCGGACCACTTCCGTGGACTGCGAACGCGCCGCGATGTTCGGCGTCACGCCGGCCTTTTCAAACAGGGAGGTGAAATAGTCCCGGCTCATCGGCATATCGAGCAGGACGTAGGGTTCGGGCGCCAGCTCTTCGAAGGAGACGACTTTCTGCTGCGCCAGCGGATGGACCTCGCTCACCAGGACATAGGGCGGCATCGTCGCCAGGCTCTCGAACTGGATGTCGTCCTCAAGATGCAAGTCGTAGGTGATCGCCACGTCGATCTCAAGCGCATGGAGCTTGTTCATCAAGACTTCCTGATCGCCTTCGACCATCTGCAGCTCGATTTTGTTGAAGGCGCGCGAAAAGCCGAAGATGACCTCGGGCGCAATCATTGCCGTGAGCGACTGGAAGCTTCCCACCCGCAAGGTGCCCTGGATGACGTCGCTCGAATCGGAGGCGATTTCATAGAGTCGGGACGACCGTCCGAGCATGTCTTCGCAGTGATGCAGGACCAGCTTGCCGATGGTGGTCAGTCCAATGCCCTTGGAAGAATGGCGCACGAACAGCTGCACGCCCAGTTCGGCCTCGATATGGGCGATCGCTGCGGAGATCGAGGGAGAGGAGATATGGATTTGCGTCGACGCTGCGGCGATGCTGCCATGCTTCGCCGTTGCGACGAAATACTCCATCTGGCGCAGGGAAATGCGATTGAGCATGTCGAGATCAGGAAAAGGGGAACGGTCCAGTGTACTGGAGAAGGTTTGCCTTTTCGAGTGCCGGCCGCCTGACCGGCGCTGTCCGCTGTCATTCGATGCGTCGGTCAGGTCACAGGTTTCCGGGAACGCCGAAGCTGGGCGCCGCACGGGGATCGAGCGCCCGCTTGACATAGTCCTTCAGCTGCGGCGCGTAAATCTGCCAGGCGGCATGGAGGGCCTCGACCGGATCGCTTTCTACCCAGTCCAGGCGCAGATCCACGACAGGCCAGTTTTGCGCGTCGTACACCAACAGGCCTGCCGAGTGCACCGGACCCTCCTCGCCGCCTGCGGCCTGGCCGGCGAGCATGGCTTGCATCAGCCGTTCCGCGAGCGCGCCTTCGGTCTGCTCGAAGGCCGACAGCATGGCCTGGGGCACTTCACGCGTCGCCAGCATGTTGCCCGCGCATGCGGCATGGGTGCCGACCACGCTTGCCAGGGTGCCGAGCGCCTTGGCACCCGTGAAAACCACTGGCGGGTTGTGCGCGTCGATGGCCATGAGCTGGCGATACTCTATATGGGGGCGCTTCTGCAGTTCCGCGAGGGCGCGTTCCGGCGTCAGGCCGCTGGCCATCAGGTCCAGGGCGAGGGGCCCCAGATCCGGGTCAGTAATGTTCTGGCTCGCGGCTGCGCCGACCCCTTTGCGGCCGCGGATGCAGCGCGAGGCAACCGCCGGTGACGACGACGCCACGGCGGCGCCGAACTGGCCGGTGGCGGCGCACCGTGCAATGATGGAAAAGGTCATGGCAGCTCAGTCGGGGATGACAGCGGTGGCGTCGATCTCTACCAGCCACTCGGGGCGGGCCAGAGCCGATACGACGATGCCGGTCGAGACCGGGAAGACACCCTTCAGCCAGCGGCCCACGACGCGATAGACCGCCTCGCGGTAGCGCGGGTCGATGATGTAGATCGTGATCTTGCAGATGTCCTCGATCTCGCCGCCGGCTTCCTTGAGCAGCATTGCGATATTGGCCATGGCCTGCTCCGCCTGTCCGGCGACGTCCCCGATGCACACGCTCTCCGAGGTGTCGAGGTTCTGGCCGATCTGCCCTCGCAGAAAAACGGTACGGCCTCGCGCGACAACGGCCTGGCAAAGGTCGTTGTCCAGGTTCTGTTCTGGGTAGGTGAATTTGGTGTTGAAGGTGCGGATGCGGGTATGCTTCATGGTCGATTCGGATCGATTCGGCAGGTGGCGGGAGATTGGGGGCGATGCACCCGACTGCATGGTCATGTGCAGCCGCTGGCGGCGCCATTTGTATTTTCCTGCCGGCCGTTTAGGAATTTCCGAATACCACCGAACCTCACACGGCCGCTAACCTGCTCCAGACGGCGGAACCATCCACAACCCCATCGGGAAATGTGAGGCACCCCTACGAAAAAGCCGACTTGGCCGCCTGGTACGACTTTCACATCATAGGCTCCGTAATTCGAAGTCATTGCGTCAACCTCGTTGCGTCAGCAACGCGTCGCTGCTTGTGATTGCATTTCCCGGTGGCACGTTCAAGCGTATTTCCAGTTCTATCAGATGTTTATCTTTTCGATTGGGGGTTAGTAAATGACGATTCGCAAGCTTTTGGCACTTTGCGCGCTCTCCGCGACGCTTGGCAGTACGGCGGCATGGGCCCAGGAAGCCTTGGTGGTGAGCACCTGGGGCGGCAGTTTCCGCGACCTCATCGAGGAAAGCATCGGCAAGGAATTCACGCGGCAAACCGGCGTGCCGGTCAAGTACATCACGGGCGGCACCATCGACCGCCTGAACAAGGCGAAGCTTGCCTCCAAGCCCGAGAGCGACGTTACCTTCACGACTTCCCACGTCGGCTGGCTCTACGCCAACGGCAATCTCTTTGAAAAGCTGGATACGAGCAAGATTCCGAATTACAAGCATCTTGTCGAGCGCGCCAGGATCAGCCCGTATCACATCGGCAGCTGGGCCTATGTCTACACCATCGGTTATCGCGCCGACCTGGTGCCGCCCAGCGTCAAGTTCGAGAGCTGGAACGACCTGTGGAGCCCGGCCCTGAAAGGCAAGATCGGCGTGCCTGACTTCGATCCGAGCCATGTGGTCGCGGTTTCCGCCATGCTGTCGGGTGGCGATGCGCAAAGCTGGGAAAAGGGGCAGGACAAGCTCAAGGCGCTCAAGCCCAACTTCAAGGCGTTCTATACCAATGACGCCAATGCGCAGCAGTTGATCGCCACCGGCGAAACGCCCGTGCAGGTCATCCTGTCGATCAACGCCTATCACATGATCAGCCAGGGTGTGCCCGTCAAGTTGGTCACGCCCAAGGAAGGCGCGGTGCTCGGCATCGATACCATGGCCATCACGAAGGGCTCCACCAAGGCCGATCTGGCTTACAAGTTCATGAACATCGCCTTGTCCCCGGAAGTCCAGTCGAAGATCGTGGCCTTGAAGAAGGCCAGCCCTGTCGTCGACGACGCCAAGGTTTCGCCTGAAGACGCCAAGCTGCCCGGCGTGTTCACGACGAAGGAGCAGTGGGACAAGGCCATCCTCGTGGACCACAAGCTGCGCGCCGAGAAGACTGCGGAATGGCGCAAGTGGTTCACTGAAAACGTCATGAACTGAACCCGATAGTAAGAGTATTGAGGGAGGGTCGCCGCGGCCATGCACCGCGCCGATCCTCCCTCGCCGATTGAGCATCTGGAATAAGGTTTAAGAATGCGCCCCGATTCACGAGCCTGGTTGGTCTCCCCGGCAGTACTTGTCGCGCTGTGCATCGCAGTATCGTTGATTGCGGTCCTGCAGTTCAGCTTCCGGGCGTATGTGCCCGGCTCCCTCGATGTCGGGGGATTCACGTTCGCCAACTTCAGCGACCTGACCAAGTCGATTTATCTCGACGCGTTCTCCAACACCTTGTGGCTGAGCGTGGAGACGACCGTGTTTTCGCTGCTCGTTGCGTACCCGCTGGCCTATGCCCTGGTGCGCGTCAGGAGCCGGGCGCTCAAGTCCTTTATCCTCGTGGTATCCATCACGCCCCTGTTTCTGGGGGAAATCGTCCGTACCTACTCCTGGATCGCCGTCCTGGGCAGCAATGGCTTCATCAATGGCACGCTGCGAAAGCTCGGCCTGATCGACTGGCCACTGGAACTCATGTTCACACACCTGGGCGTGTTGGTCGCGCTGGTGCACGTGACGATTCCCGTCGTGGTGCTGATGCTTGCCACGGCAATTTCGCATATCGACCGGGACTACGAAAAAGCGGCCCAGAGCCTGGGTGCCGGCCCGGTCAGGACCTTCCTCACGGTCACGCTTCCGCTTTCGATGCCGGGTATTCTGGCTGGCATCACAACTGCGTTCGCCTGGACCTTCAGCGCCTTTGCGACGCCTCAGATGATTGGCGGAGGCCGCGTGCCGACGGTTTCGACGCTGGTGTACCAGCTTGGCTTTGCTTCCATGAACTTCCCGCTGGCGGCCAGCCTGAGTGTGATGGGCTTGCTGCTGACGGCCGCAGCGCTCTTTTCCCTGGGGCTGTTCACCAAGCGACTGAAAGCCGTTGGAGGACACTAAGATGAGAATCAAAAGCGCTTTGCCTTTGCCGCTGCGTGTCGCGGGCCCGCTGCTCGTCGCCATCCTGCTTGCATTCGTGCTGCTGCCGGTCGTGGTGGTGACGATCGCCGCCTTCAATGAAAAGGCGATCATCACGTTCCCGCCTGAATCCTATTCGCTGACATGGTTTGCACGCGTCTTCAGTTATCCGGATTTTCGGGATGGATTCCGCGCCAGCCTCGTCATCACCGGATGGTCCTCGTTCATTGCGCTGGTGATCGGGACCTGCCTGTCGATTGCCGTCAAGCGGCTGGAATTCCCCGGCAAGCAGACGCTGCTGGCCATCCTGCATTCTCCGCTCGTGGTGCCGCACTTCACGCTGGGGCTGGGCCTGCTCATCCTGGTGTCACAGGCCTCCATACACCGCTCATATGACGTCGTCATCCTGTGTCACGTGATGCTGGTGCTGCCGTTCGTGCTGAAGAGCGTCTATGTCTCCATGGAAAACCTGGACGCAAGGCTGGAACAGGCGGCAGCAAGCCTCGGCGCGTCGCCGCTGAAGGTCCTTTTCACGATTACGATTCCGCTGCTCGCGCCGGGGCTGTTTGGCGGCTGGTTGTTTGCGGCGATCATGTCGTTCAGTGAATTCACCGCATCGCTTTTCGTCACAACGCAAGACACGCAGACACTGCCCGTTTCCATGTACAACTATGTCCGGGAGTTTGCCGATCCGACGCTGGCCGCGCTGTCAGTCGTCTATATCGCCGTGACCGCTAGCGTGCTTGCCTTTGCGAACTATTTTCTGGGCTTGGGGAGAATCCTCAATATCGAGGAAGGACATTGACTCATGTCCTACCTGGCTCAATCCACAGCTAGTAATTGGAAGGACGCTCCAACACCGCGAGGGTCGCGCGCGACACGCACACCAGCTTTCGATTCTGGTCGTGAATCCGCACGCTCCACACGTGTGAGCAATAAGGCGTCAGGCTGCCATCCTTGCCAGCCCAAGGTATGTCTCGATAACTCGAGGGTCAGCCGACAGGCGGCTTGCCGGCCCCTCCAACACAAGATCGCCGGTTTCAATGACGTAGCCATAGTCGGCAACATGCAGTGCCGCACGGGCGTTCTGCTCGACGAGCAGGGTGGCGACCCCGGTCTTGCGCAGGTTGCTGATGATGTGGAAGATTTCCTTGACGATGAGGGGCGCCAGTCCCAGGCTTGGCTCGTCCAGCATCAGCAGACTCGGCTTGGCCATCAGTGCCCGGCCTACAGCCAGCATTTGCCGCTCGCCACCAGACATCGTCCCCGCCGCCTGCTTCGCCCGCTCTTTCAGGCGCGGAAACAGGTCGTACACCACATCCATCTGGTCAAGGTAGTGCTTTTCTCCGGCCTTCTTGCGCCGAAACGCGCCTAGCAACAGGTTATCCTCGACACTCATGGTCGCGAACAGCTCGCGCTTTTCGGGAACCAGACACATGCCGCGCGCGACGCGGGCCTCAACGGGCAGACCGGACATCTCCTGCCCGAGATAGCGGACGCCCCCGCCTGCCCACCCGTTGACGGGCAATGCACCCATCAGCGCACTGAGCGTGGAAGACTTTCCCGCACCGTTCGGTCCGATGACCGTCACGATCTGGCCTGCTTCCACGCGCAGATTCACACCGTGTACGGCCTCGACCTTGCCGTAGCAAACACGCAGGTCGCTCACTTCAAGAATTGCATCCATCGTTGCTCCTTACTCAACGCCGCCGAGGTAGGCTTCCAGCACCGCGGGGTTCTTCTGCACTTCCTCGGGCACGCCCTCGGCAATGCGCGTGCCGAATTC
>NZ_JBWKQZ010000044.1:0-46141 GCF_059419025.1 Cupriavidus sp. GW821-FHT07C08 | reverse complement strand
AACGAGCTGTTCTACATGGACAAGACCATGATGGTGTTCGGCGACGCCAAGAAGGTGGTCGAAGACATGTTCAAGGCAATTCACTGACCGCCAGCGCGAGGCCATGTGCCGCCGCCATTCGGATCGTCACGGGCGCCAATTCCATTCGGACGACGAGCGCGCGTCGAGCACGACATTGCCGCTGGAGAGCAAGGTTTTCACTTCGGAGAAGCCCGCGGCCTCGAGCAGCGCTTGAGTTCGGGCATGCGGGCGTTCATCGGGCTGACGCCGCGAAGAAAGGCAACGTATCGGGGCATGGCTATCTCGTAATTGCTGGCGAACCGCTACACGGCTTGCGGTCAACGGTAAATGCGGGGTGATGTTGATAGTAAGGCGTTCGCTGGCCAATTGGCCAGCGCAGCGGCTCGTCAATGGAGCTGTGTCCGCCGTAGTTGCGAGGTCCCCGCTGCCCATCAATCCTGCAGGCCGCGGCAGCAAGGCTTACCTGGACCGGGGCGTCACCCAAGACGCCGTCGGCACCGTCAGTGGTTTGCGGCCTGTGCGCCCCATGGGACGATCAGTCAAGCAACTGACCCGATTCGTCAAATGGACGTGTGGGCCAGTTGATACAATCGCGAGCCCTATGCAGGCTGGTCCCCCGGCTGGTCGCGCCACCCCGGTTCATTCATTGTGCCGCTCAACGAGCGAAGGCATTTCTCGCCTCAAGGCCGGACCATCCATTGCAGGCTGTAGTAGCAGATACCCTCCCGGAGCCGACCCGGGGTGTGGAGAATTAACGCGCATGCCACCACGTATCATCTCCGCCGTGATCGCGGACGATCACCCGGTGATTCAACTCGCCGTCAAGACCACCCTGAGCGAGATCCCGAATGTCCAGGTTTCTGCGATGTGCGCTTCCGGCAGGGAGCTTTTCGCTGCCCTGGAGGCGCACCGGCCCGATCTCATTGTTACGGATTTCACAATGGGACGTTCCGAAGAGAGCGATGACGGACTTCGCCTGATCCGGCGACTCAAGCAGTCCAGCCCCGACACGCCGATCGTCGTCTTTACGATGCTGACCAACGGCGGTCTGCTCACGCGCATCCAGGAGACCGGTATCGCCGGCATCGTGGGCAAGAACGAGGACCCAGGCATCCTGCGGCAGATCTGCATTGATGCGATCTCCGGCCAGGGCCCGCGTTTGTCGCCGGGGGTATCGGCAAGGATGTCGAGCGCCGGCGCGCTGGCAGGCGCAAGCGCCAGCGCGCTGTCTCCGAAGGAGATCGAAGTCGTGCGGATGTTCGCCGCCGGAAGCACCGTCACCGCAATCGCCGGATACCTCCACCGCACGCTGGCAACCGTGGCGACACAGAAGCGCTCGGCCATGCGCAAGCTGAACATCACCAGCAACGCGGACCTCGTCGCCTACGCGCGCGACAACGGTCTGACCTGATGCAGGGCACGTTCGAGCCGTCGCCCGACCTCCGCGCGGTTGAGCGGAATCTGCAGCGGGAACGCCGGGTCTTCTCGCTGGTGATTGTGTTGCTGGGGCTGCTGGCCGTCGCAATCGCCTCCACGGGCGTGTTCGTTCGGCTCAATGGCTCGCTGCGCGCCCAGGAGCAGGTGGCCCGCCTGTATGAGCAGGGTGTCGTCGATGCCGTCCTCGAACGCCGGAGCACACTGGCCGCGAGCAACCTGTTCCTGGAGCTGCGTGCCAATGGCACGCTTGCGCTCTCACCGGGCAGCCAGGGTGGCCTCTGCACGCAGGTTTTTCCGTCCGCGCCGGCCGACGACGTGCTGCAGCAGAGCTGCGACCAGGCGGCCCGCACGCTGATTGCCGCCAGCCAGAGGCCGTCGATCGAAATGATCTCGATCGCCAGCGGTGCGACGTATCGTTATGAATCGCCCGATGCACCGGGATCGGCGGCGCGGCCGATACCGCCGCCGATGCCACCGGCACTGATCACCAGGACGATCCTTGATCGCTTCCGGAGCCGCGATATCGATGTTCTGCAGGCCGCGAGGGAAAAGCGCGTCGAATGGCTGGGCGTCCCGGCCAGTGCGGCAGGCACCGATCCGGAGATGGTTGGCGCATCGCTGGTCGCGAAGGGCGACACGCTCTACGCGGTCGTGCTGACACGCATCCCGCTGCACGAGCTACTGCGGGATGCCGGGCCCAACCTGTCGATCCCCGAACCGATCGTGTTCGACAGCCTTGGCACTCCGCTGGTCGCGGCCGGCGCACGGGCCAACGCGCAACACCTGAATGCCAGGCTGGAAGCGCGGCCGGACGGATTATTCCACTGGGTCCCGGACTATGGCTGGGCAGTGCGCCGCCCGCCACTCGTGGCAGATTTCGGGCACCTGATCTTCGCGCTCCCGATCGGGCATCAGATTCGGGGGATGACGGAGGAACTGATTGTCATCGGCGCAATCACAGCCGTGCTGATTGCATTGCTGTTCGCGATGTACCGCTACTGGAACTATCGCTTCCTGACCGGCACTTATGCGGAAGCGGCACGTGCGCAGCGGCTCCTGCATGAAGCCCGGCTCGCGACCGAAGCGGCCGCCAGGGCCAGGGTGGCCTTCTTCGCGTCGATGAGCCACGAGATTCGCACGCCGCTTGCCTCGCTGCTGGGTAACATGGAACTCGTCGCAATGGGGCCTCTGGAGCCGGAGCAGCGGATGAGGGTGGGCGCGATGCAGGTGTCGGCCGAAGGACTGCTGCAGATCGTCAACGACGTGCTCGATTTCTCGAAGATCGACGTGGGCGCGTTGAGCATCGAGGTACAGCCCGTATCCGTCACGGAGCTTCTCGGCCGCATCGCGATCGCCCATGCCCCGCTTGCCGCGCAGCGCGGACTGAGCTTCCTGCCGGTGTACAGCAGCCGCATTCCCTCGCAGCTCGATCTCGATCCCGTGCGCCTGACCCAGATCGTCAACAACCTGCTTGGCAACGCGTTCAAGTTCACCCAGGCGGGCAAGATCGTCCTGCGCGCGCAATGGCTGGAAGGGGATCTGGAGATCGTCATCGCCGATACCGGCATCGGCATACCGGATGAGTACCAGGACCGGCTCTTCCAGCCGTTTTCCCAGTTCGCCGACAATCGGATCGCCCAGGCGCGGGGAACCGGGCTGGGCCTGTCGATCTGCATGCGGCTGGTGGAACGGATGGGTGGCCGCATCATGCTGGACAGCACCCTGGGCGTGGGAACGCGCGTCACGGTTCGTCTGCCGTTGGGCGTGTCCGACGCGGTGCCGCCCCCGGTGCGCCCAGGCTTGCCGCCGAACCGGACGCTGGTGCTGTCCCGCGAACCCGAGTGCATCGAGGGATTGCTGAACCACTTCGACTGGGGCGCGTGCCAGCCGTCGGCGCGCTCAAACCTGGATGAGCCCGTGGATGCAGACAGCTATGACTGCCTGCTGGTGACCGAGGCATTTGATCCTAGGCACGTCATGGCCTGGTGGCCGAAGCCGGCCTCGGTCGTCTGGCTGAAGCAGTTGGGGCCGCTGGTTGCGACGACACGGCCGGACGGCGGCCGCGAGGTTTCCAGCTATAGCCTCGCAGGCATCCATGCAGCAGCGCTGGCGGTCATCACCGGAGCACAGCCACCGAAGCGGAGCGAGGAAGGCCTTGTCGGGCGCCCCACATCGCCGCTTGTGGGCCACGCCGTGCTGATCGCGGAAGACAACTTGCTGAACCGGAATCTGCTGCGCGACCAGCTTCGCGCGCTGGGCGCGAGAGTCATCGTCGCGGGCAATGGCAGCGAGGCCATGGCGGCACTGAGGGAGAACCGCATGAACGCGGTCCTGACCGATATCGACATGCCCGTCATGAACGGCTTCGACCTGCTTCGGGAAATGAGGCACGCCGGCATCGACATCCCCGTCTACGCCGTGAGCGCAAGCGCGCGGCCCGAGGATGTCGCCGAAGGGCGGGCGAGGGGATTCACTGGCTATCTGACCAAGCCGGTGTCTCTCGCCACGCTGGCGTCGGTTCTTGCACACGGTGACGAGGGCGTGGGCCATGAGGACTTGGAGCAGGCAGCCGCATCGTTCGGTGACGATGATCTCCCCGAGTTGCCACGGATTCCTGCCGGCTATGTCGAAGCATTCCTCGCCCAGACCGGAGCGGATCTCGATGAGTACGACGTGATTCGGGCCGGACGGGACATGACTGGGCTGGCGCAACTGCTGCACCGCATCGCGGGCGGCCTGGCGGTCGTCGGGCCGTCAGAACTGGCGGAGGTGTGCGAAGACCTGCGCGACTACACCGCGGATGCGGATGGCTGGGACGACGAGATCGAGCTTCAGTCCGTGTATATCGCACAAAGCCTCAGGCAGTTGTGCCAGTGCCTGTCCGCTGCCTAGCAGCATTGCCGGCACGCCAGCCTGCCTCTGACTGGGACATGACGTCGTCCTGGCAAGCCTGGCGGGCCTGCATGACGGACCGCGGCTACTCGGTGCAGTAAGCGCAGTTGTCAGTTGGACCGTGCCGAAATAGCCGGTCCACGGTGGCTCAATGCGCCAGCCTGTGAAGCCCTGCAACCCTGCAATCGCGATCCTCTACAGGACAGCGCAGGCTTGCGCGGTGGCGGTGACTGTCAGGCTCACTCGCGCATCATTGCGCAACAGCACGCACAGGTAGCCGCCCGTCAAGTCCTCGGGGCGGGGATCTTCCGGCCACAGGGGCGGAAGCGGCACCGTGGAGGTGTGTTGCGCACCGGCGCCGGCATCGTTCCAGGTGATTGCAATGGGCCGCTCGGACTTCTTGCCGAGGAAGCAGAACGAAGGCGCGGATTGCGATTGCCGCAACGCGGGCCCGGTCTCGCAATGGCCGGAGCGCACCGCCAGCACATCGTGATCGGTCCGATTGACGGCGACGAGCTTCGTCCATGGCCACGGCTCCTGGAACGGGCTCAAGGTCTCGGCGGTTGGGATTGCGCACCCGGACAGGGCGCTGGCCGCTGCGACGGCGACGAGGCCCGCAACGATAGGGGAAACAGCATTCATTGGGCTCTGCGGGTCGGGCGAGCCTGGACTACACCCGAGCGATGTACGACGGGGAACAGGGTAGGTCGGTCACGCCGTGGGGGCTATCAAAGGAATTCGAAAAGCGCCGCCGTACCGGGAGCGGAGCAACGCCGCGCGCCCGGACTTTCGAAGTTCTTTGATAGCCGCGACCGGCCCGCTGCCATAAGGTGTGGGCCTCATCGAGACGTGACCGGCCGCGCCGGTGCACGTCGTCGGCATCCGAATCCAATCGAAGGAACCTGCAGACATGATCAACAACTGCCGCCCGGCCGTGCGGGCCTTTGGCATTGCGCTGCTGATCGCGGGCGCCGGGCAAGCGTATGCGCAGCTCCCGCGCGGACTGGAGTCAAAGGGTCTGCGAGATCAGCCCGATGCGTGCGCGCAAGCCGGACTTGCCTCGAAGCCCGCGGTCTGCCGCGCTGGCGGCGAGCCCGCCAGCAGCAAGTACAACCTTCTGTACGCCGACGCTGCGCCAGCGGACGAAGGCGAGGACGAATCACCATCCCACCGGCACGCGGGACACGCGCGCGATGACGCCTACCGGGGCGGCCCGCGCAACGAGGCAACCGGCTCTTGACCGGCCCGTGCATTGTGCAATCGAGCGTCAACGCTCCATCTCAAAAAATTCGATGAAAC
The DNA here is from genome assembly GCF_059419025.1 of Cupriavidus sp. GW821-FHT07C08. Taxonomy (NCBI): domain Bacteria; kingdom Pseudomonadati; phylum Pseudomonadota; class Betaproteobacteria; order Burkholderiales; family Burkholderiaceae; genus Cupriavidus; species Cupriavidus sp. GW821-FHT07C08. The sequence continues at coordinate 40,492 of NZ_JBWKQZ010000044.1, read as the reverse complement.
TGCGCCCCTATCTGCTGGCGGGCATCGGCCTGCTGGCATCGAGCGAACCTGCTTTCGCATCCGTACTCAGTGGCAAGACCCTGGAGACCGCGGCCAATGCCATCTCCTGGGTGGTTCTGTTCTTCGTGCCGGTGGCAGGGGTCTACCTGTTCTGGATGCTGCATATCTGGCCCGAGAAGATCGCACATCGCAAGCGCCATCCGCAAAAGGAGGCCATCCATTCGCTATGCCTGCTATCGCTCTTCTTTGGGGGCTTGCTGTGGCCGCTGGCCTGGCTCTGGGCGCACACGAAGCCCGTGTTCTACCGGGCCGCTTACGGCACCGACAAGGCACCGGAAGACGATGACGCGCCAGGCCATGACAAGGTGCCGTCGACGCAGGTAGCGGGACATGGAGTCTGTTACGGGCCGAGGAACATCGTCACCCTGCGGGCATCCACGACGATGGACATCGCCAGCTGCAAGCGCGCCGGAAAGGAGCGGATCTGAATGGATGCGCTGCTGCTTGGTGTCTACGCGCTCGCCGTCTGGCTGGTTTTCTTCAAGTTCAAATGGCTGCCTTGGAACACGACGTCCATGGTCATTGTGATCACGATTCCCGTGGTTGCGATGACGATGCTGGTCCTTACGCTCAACGTGGTGGCCCCGTCCTCCCATGACGTGCGGGTGGTGGGCAAGGTCCTGCAGGTGGTGCCACAGGTCCGCGGCCGCATTGTCGAACTGCCGGCCGAAGGCAACCGGCGCTACAAGAAGGGCGATGTCCTGCTGCGGATCGATCCGACTCCCTATCAGGCCTCGGTCAGGCAACTCGAAGGCAGGCTGATGGCCGACGACGCCGCGCTGGCTGAAGCCGAGGCGTCGGCGCGCCAGCTCAGCGAATCGGTGCGCGGCGCGGCCGGACGGGTCAGCACTGTGCAGGCCAGGCTGTCGCTTGCCCGCCAGCGGGCCAAGGAGCATGACGCACTGCTTGCGGCGGGGGCCGGGTCAAAGTTCGACCGGGAAGATGCACTGACCCGCCAGCGTGAACTGGAAGGCGAGCTGGTCAGCGCGCAGGCCACCGAGGATGAGGTCCGGCAGAAGCTGTCGGCCAGAAGCCAGGGGGAGTTTGCCGCCATTGCAACGGCACGCGCGAAACGGGCGGAGACCGAAGTCATGCTCGAGAACGCCCGATGGGAGCTTGAGCAGACCGTCTACCGGGCGCCCTCCGATGGCAAGGTCGTGAACCTGCAGGTGCGCGTGGGCACCATGCTCGTGCCGTTTCCGTTCTCGGCGGCGTTCAGTTTTGTCGAGGATTCGCAGGAGGTTGTTGCCTTCTACAACCAGAACGAGCTTTACAACGTCAAGGAGGGCGATCTCGCCGAGATCTATCTGCCGACGAATCCGGGCGAGATCATCAAGGCGAAAGTCAATTCGATCGTCTGGGCACAATCGCAAGGCCAGATTGCGCAGGGCGGCATGATCCCGAACACCGGCGCCACCGATGTGGTGCCGAACCGGTTCGCGGTCAAGCTCGATCTGCGCGACCAATCCAGCGGGCTGATGCTTCCAGTTGGGGCAGTCGGAGCGGGCGCGATCTATACGGAGCATATGGAGATGTTTCACATCATCCGCATGGTCTTCCTGCGCGTCAGTTCCAAGCTGAACTACCTGGTGTTCAAGCTTCACTAGGCTCACTCGATTTGATTTGCCAGAGATTTGGAAGAGGGAAGTCCGTGTCGTCGTTTCAACTGAAGAAGACCTTGCTGCTGGCGCTTCCGGCCGCCATGCTTTGCGGCTGCGCCCTGCAGACACCGCCCGAGGGCGCGGACCTTCGACGCCAGGCCGTGCCGGCGCTCGAAGGACAGGCCACGTGGGCGAACGCGGCCACGGCCGGCGCCGCCGCCAATGGCTGGCTCGCGACCTTCGACGATGCCGAGCTGCAGCGGCTGGTGCGGGAGGCCATTGCGCACAACGGCGATCTCCGGCTGGCCGCGGTGCGCGTGCAGCAGGCGCAGGCGCTGGTCGCCATCCAGCGCAGCGGTATGCTCCCGAGCGCAGGCGTGAAGGGCAGGGCGGGCAATTCGGAAACACAGATCCTGTCGATCGGCGCGAGCTGGGAGATCGACCTCTGGGGACGCATCCGCGCCCAGTCGCGCGCTGCGGAATCGCAATATGCGGCCACGAGGGACGATTATCTCTGGGCCCAGCGCGTGGTCGCGGCGACCACTGCCAGGGCATGGTTCACGCTGATCCAGAACGCGAAGCTGGAGGATCGACTGCGGCAGACCGCCGCCATTCAGGATGAACTGGTGCGGATCACCGGCCAGCGCGTCGAGATTGGGGTAGCGCCGGAGACCGAGCTGCTGGAAGCGCGGAATGCGCTCCGCGCGCAACGCGACGCAATCGGGAAAGCCGAACTGGCCCGAAGCCAGGCCGCGCAGGCGCTGGAACTGCTGCTGGGCCGCTATCCCGCCGGAGAAATCGCGACCGGGCCGGAACTGCCGGCCATGCCCCCGGCCCCGGCTGCGGGCTTGCCGGCTAACCTGGTCGAGCGTCGGCCCGACCTGACGGCGTCGGCGCACCGTGTTGCGGCGGCCTTCGATATGCGGCAGTCGGCGGAGGCAGCGCGCCTGCCGCGCATTTCCATCAGCGCAGCCATCACCGGCATCCGGAGCGACGTGTTCCTGCTCAACCAGGCCGGCAGCCCGATCAAGGGACTCAATGGTTCGTTCTTCGCACCGATCTTCACGGGCGGAGAGCTCAAGGCCAGGGCGGAGTACTACAGCGCCGAAGAGAAAGCCGCCCTGATCGCCTATGGCAACACCGCGCTGCAGGCACTGGGCGAGGTGGAGGCGGGACTGCAGGCCGAATCCGGTTATGCCGAACGCACCAGGCAACTGCGGGAGCGGGTGGATGAAAGCCGTGGACTGGTGCAGCGAGAGGAGGCGCGCGCGGGCATCGGCGCCTCGGATACGCGGAGCGTGCTGAAGCAGCGGCAGGTACTCGTGGCCGCCGAGATGGATCTTATCAACGTGCAGGCCGAACACCTTAACCAGCGCATTGCGCTATTGTTGGCGTTGGGTGGTGATTGGAAGGACGAGGCGTCCATGAACGCCTTGAACTGCGCCGAGGCGCTGCCCATGTAGGTCGGCGCGCCGAACGCCATCGTTCCTGCCGAATCTATAAAACTGGTCATTGAATAATTTTGAATGTGAGCTTGAGTCCACTTCACGCCAGCAATCCCCAGTGCTCAGCTCTCGCTACCCGCAGCTGCAGCTGGCGATCACATCGGCTCGAAGTCATGCTGTCTGCAAGGGACACACTGTCTCGATTCACGGTACTGGACCTGCGGATGCGTACCAGACTTGCTGTTCTGCCAGGCAATTCTTCCGCATTGTTGAAGAGTGTTTTCCGGACGCGCTGTTTCCTTTCTGCGCACGGAAGGATAGCGTTCTGCTGATCCGTACCAAGACCTGAAGGAAGCCATGCAGTCGTCGCAACCATTCATCCATGAGGCGCATGCGGTCCGCATCGTGTTCGGCGCCGGCACGTCGGACCAGGTTGCAGACGAGGTCGGGCGCCTCGGCGCCAGGCGTGCCCTGGTCCTCTGCACGCCCAACCAGGTTGCCGAGGCCCAGCGCGTTTCCGACTTGCTGGACTCGCTGTCGGCCGGCATCTTCCCGGGCGCCGTCATGCACGTGCCGGTGGAGAGCGCCCGCGAGGCGGTGGCACGTGCCCGTGCGGCCGGCGCCGATTGCGTGGTGGCCATCGGCGGCGGTTCGACCACCGGACTGGGCAAGGCCATTGCGCTGGAAACCGGCATGCCGATCCTGGCTATTCCGACCAGTTACGCCGGCTCGGAGATGACGCCCATCTACGGACTCACGGAGGCAGGCCTGAAGAAGACGGGCCGCGATCCGCGCGTGCTGCCACGCACCGTCATCTACGATCCGGCACTGACGGTCGGGCTGCCCGTCGGGCTGACCGTGACTAGCGGCCTGAACGCGATCGCCCATGCCGCCGAAGGACTATATGCCCGCGACGCCAACCCGGTGATGTCGCTGATGGCCGAGGAGGGCATCCGGGCGCTCGCCGCCGGCATCCCCGCGGTCTTTCGTGAACCGACCGATCTCGACGCGCGCGCGCAGTGCCTGTACGGCGCGTGGCTGTGTGGCACCGTGCTCGGCAGCGTCGGCATGGCGCTCCATCACAAGCTGTGCCACACGCTGGGCGGCAGCTTTAACCTGCCGCATGCCGAGACCCACGCCATTGTGCTGCCCCATGCCATGGCGTATAACGCGGCGGCAGCACCGGAGGCGATGGCACGCATTCAGCGGGCCACCGGCGCGACCGGGGTTTCGGCGCCAGCGGCATTGTTCGACCTGGCCGCGCGCCATGGCACACCGGTCGCTCTGCGCGATATCGGCATGCGCGAGCAAGACCTCGAGCGCGCCACCGACATCGCCCTGGCCAACCCCTACTGGAATCCCCGCCCGATCGAGCGCGAGCCGATCCGGGCTCTGCTGCAGGCCGCCTATGACGGCGTGCGTCCGGCATGAACCCATGAATGCAAGCTCACAAACGAGAAACTGGAGAGAGACCATGAAAATTGGGTTTATCGGAACGGGCAAGATTGGCTTGCCGATGGCACGTCATCTGGCCGCGGCTGGAAATGAGGTCCTGGTATTCGACGTGGCTCCCGCGCAGGTGGCGGCTGCGCAGCAGGCGGGCCTTTCCGTTGCGGCGTCGCTTGCCGAAGCGGTTGCCGGGGCAGAGGTGGTGTTCAGCTCCATGCCAAACGATGCCGCGTTCACGGCCGTTTCCGGCCAGGTCGCTGCCGCGGCCAGACCTGGCGCGCTCTACATCGACACCAGCACGATATCTCCTCCAACGTCTGCCGCCGCAGCGCCGGCGCTGGTTGCGCGAGACATCAGCTATCTGCGCGTGACCGTGTCGGGCAATAACCACATGGCCGAGGCGGCCCGGCTGACGACGCTTGTATCGGGGCCAAAGGAGGCCTACGAACGTGTCACGCCGCTGCTGGCTGCACTGGGCCCGGCGCAGTTCTATCTTGGCGAAGCCGAGGAGGCGCGCCTGATGAAGCTGGTCGTCAATCTGCTGATCGGCCTGACCAGCGGCATGCTGGCCGAAGCGCTGACGCTGGGCAAGAAGGGCGGCCTGGACTGGGCCGCCATGTGGGAGGTGATCACCGCGAGCGCCGTGGCCTCGCCGATCGTCAAGGCAAAGTCCGCGCAACTGGTCGCGCATGACTACACGCCCACCTTCACGGTGGACCAGATGCTCAAGGATGTCGGGCTGATCCTCGACGCCGGCGCGGAACTGCGCGTGCCAATGGGACTGACCGCGTTGCTTGGACAGATGCTGCAGGGCGCCGCCGCGCAGGGTATGGCGGGCGACGACTATGCCGCCGTGATCAAGTCGGCGGGACTGGCCGCGGGCTTGCAGCCTGGCTAGTCAATGCCCGGTGCCGGTAGGCCAGCCGCCCCCGGCGGCCTACGAGGTCCACTTGCGCTCGTAATCCATGCGCTGGAAGTGGCTGACCAGGAACTCGATGAACAGGCGCACCCGTGCCGGCAGGTGATGCCTGGTCTGGAATGCGATATTGACAGTCAGCCTGGGCAGATCCCAGTCGTCGAGCACGGGGATCAGCCGGCCCGCGACGATGTCGTCGTAGATGATGTACTTGGGCTGCACCAGGATGCCCATGCCTTCCAGCGCGGCCGCGCGCAGCACCTGGCCCTCGTTGGACTCCATCTTGCTCCGCACCGTCACCACGCGTTGCTCGTCGCCCCGCGTGAACGCCAGCTCGTTGGGCCGGTTGGCGTAGGCGTAGATCATCATCTCGTGATTGACCAGGTCTTCCACGCTGCGCGGTGTGCCCTTGTGGTCGAGATAGCGCGGCGAGGCTGCCAGCACCCGTCGCGTCTGCGCCAGGCGGCGCACGGTCAGGTTGGAGTCCGGCTCGAACTCACGCGTGCGGATCGCCAGGTCGATGCCGCTGTCCATGATGTCGTAGTAGCGGTTGGCGGTCAGGATATTGACGTTCACCTTCGGGTAGAGCGAGGTGAACTCCGGCATCAGCGGCGCCAGGTGCTTCATCGCGAAAGACACCGAGGCCGTAATGGTCAGCGTGCCGCTGGGCTCCAGCACGGTGGCGCTGACGTCGGCCTCGGCCTCTTTCATCTCCGCCAGTACCCCCTTGCAGCGCTTGAGGAACTCCTCGCCCACCTGTGTCAGGAAGAGCCGGCGTGTATTGCGCTCGACCAGCCGCGCGGACAGCCTTTGCTCCAGCGAACTCAGGTAGCGGCTTGCTGCCGCATTCGAGATCTCCAGGCTTTCGGCGGCCTTGGTGATGCTGCCAAGTTCGGCGGTTTGTACGAACAACTCAATTTCGGTCCAGCGGTCCATGCCTTGTCTCCGGCTTCGTTCCGGGCCGCCCGATTCTCCCGTGGCGCGGAAAGAAGATTTCCTTGTACGTCGTTTTTTTCCATTTTTGGCCAGTATAGACTTCATTGCACGCTGGTCGCAAACGTTTGCAAATGACGTTGACGGGCGCCACGACAAGACGCTGAAAAAGCGAAGGCGGCAGCACAAGCGCCCGCCACGACGCAAGGAGACAAAAGCATGACGCGTACCCTGATTCGCGGGGCGACGCTCGTCACGATGGAACCCGCCCATGGCGAGTTCATCGGCGACCTGCTGATCGAAGGCGAGCGCATCGCCGAGATCGCCCCGCATATCGACGCCCCCGATGCCGCGCATATCGACGCGCGCGGCTTTATCGTGGCGCCCGGCTTCATCAACGCCCACATGCATACCTGGCAGACCGCGCTGCGCGGCGTCGCCGCAGGCTGGACGCTGACCGGGTATTTCCGCGAGATGCATGCCGGCCTGGCCACGCGCTTTGCGCCGGAAGATGTCCATATCGCCACGCTCGTCGGCGCATGGAACCAGCTCGATTGCGGCACGACCACGCTGGTCGACTGGTGCCACAATAATCCCACCCCCGCGCATAGCGACGCCGCGCTCGACGCGCTGGAGCAGTCCGGCATCCGCGCGGCGTTTTTGCATGGCTCGCCCAAGCCCGATCCCAAGCCGGGCGTCGCGCCGTTCTGGGAAACTCCGCATCCGCGCGGCGAGGTTGAACGCCTGGCGCGGCGGCTGCAGGGCTCCGGCCTGGTCAGCCTGGGGCTGGCTATCCTCGGTCCGCACTACTCGACGATGGACGTGGTGCTGCACGACTTTGCGCTGGCGCGCGAGTTCGGCCTGCTCGCCAGCATGCACCAGGGCGGGGGCGCCGCGCGTACGCCCGAGGGCTGGGAGCGGCTCGAAGCCGCCGGCCTGCTCGGGCCGCATATCAATATCGTGCACGGCAACAATCTCAGCGACGCTCAACTGGCGCGCTTCGTTGACGCCGGCATGAGCTTCTCGCTTACGCCGGAAAACGAACTGACGCAGGGCCACGGATTCCCGATCACGGGACGGCTGCGCAAGCTGGGCGCGATGCCTTCGCTCGGTGTCGACCTCGAATCCGTGCTGTCCGGCGAGATGTTCATTGCCGCGCGCATCGCGCTCGGCGTGCAGCGCGCGCTGGATCATGCCGCGTTCCGCGCGCAGCACGGCGAGATCGCCGCCGGCCATGAAGTGAGCTGCCGCGAGGCGCTGGCCTGGATCACCGTGGCCGGCGCGCGCATGCTCGGCATGGAAGACCGCATCGGCTCGCTGGCCGCGAACAAGCAGGCCGACCTGGTGCTGATCGACGCGCGGCGGCCCAACATGGTGCCGCTGCACGACCCGGTCAGCGCGGTGGTGATGCAGGCCAGCCTGGCCAATATCGACAGCGTGTTTGTCGCGGGCGTGGCCCGCAAGCGCCACGGCCGGCTGCTGGTCGACGGGCTGCCGGCCGCGCTGGACGCGTTGCGCGCGTCGGGCGAGCGCCTGCTTCGCACACCGGCCCACGCATAACCGACGAGGAGACCATGAACGCGATCACCGAAGTGACCCCCCTGTTCGAGATGCGCGGCATCTGCAAGGGCTTTCCGGGCGTCAAGGCGCTCGACGATGTGTCGTTCGAAATCTACCCCGGCGAGGTGCACATGCTCCTCGGCGAGAACGGCGCGGGCAAGTCGTCGCTGATGAAGGTACTGTGCGGCGTGTATGTGGCCGACGCCGGCGAGTTCTACCACCAGGGCCAGCGTGTCAGCGTGGCCAGCCCGGTCGACACCATGCGGCTCGGCATCGCCGTGATCTTCCAGGAGTTCTCGCTGGTGCCCTACCTGGATATCGCGCAGAACATCTTCCTCGGGCGCGAGCCGCGCGGGCGCGTGCCGGGCTCCGTCGACCACGCGAAGATGCATGCCGAGGCGCGCCGCCTGCTCGACCTGCTGGGCATGGACCTGAGCACGCATACGCCGGTGCATCGGCTCGGCGTGGCGCAGCAGCAGATGATTGAGATCGCCAAGGCGCTGTCGCAGGACGCGCGCATCGTGGTGCTCGACGAGCCGACCGCGGCGCTCTCGGACCGCGAGACCGAGAAGCTGTTCACGGTAATCGGCAAGCTCAAGGCCGAAGGCGTGTCGATGATCTATATCTCGCACCGCATGGCCGAGGTATTCGCGCTGGGCGACCGCATCACCGTGATGCGCGACGGTCGCAAGGTTGGCAGCTATCTGCCCGGCGACGCCACGCCCGATGAACTGGTGGCGCGCATGGTCGGCCGCAAGGTCGACATGAGCTACGCCCGTACGCGCGGCGGCCCCTCCGGCGAGATGGCGCTGGAGGTGCGCGGCGTCAGCGCCGACAGCGGTATCGAAGACATCAACTTGCACGTGCGCGCCGGCGAGATCGTCGGCCTGGCGGGGCTGGTGGGCTCGGGCCGCAGCGAGGTGGCGAGGGCGGTGTTCGGTGCCGACCCGATCCGCCAGGGCGAGATCCACATCTTCGGCAAGCCGATGAAAGGCGGCCCGGACAAGGCGCGCGCGCTCGGCGCGGCACTGATTCCGGAGAGCCGCAAGACCGAGGGCCTGGCGCTGATCCGCTCCGTGCGCGACAACTTGCTGCTGGCCGGACTGCGGCGCGCATTTCCCGCGCATTGGTATCGCAGCGGCAAGGCCGACACGCTGGCTGCGCGCGAGATCGCCCGGCTGCGCATTGCCACGCCTGGCGGCGACCAGCTTGCGCAATTCCTCTCGGGCGGCAACCAGCAGAAGATCGTGATCGGCAAGTGGCTGGTCGCCGAATCGAAGCTGTTTATCTTCGACGAGCCGACGCGCGGCATCGATGTCGGCGCCAAGGCCGAGATCTTCGCTCTGATCGACGGGCTGGTGAAGGAGGGCGCGGCGGTGCTGCTGATCAGCTCCGAGCTGCCGGAAATCATCAACGTCTGCGACCGCACCTATGTCATGCGCGAAGGCCGCATCGCCGGCGAACTCGCGCATGCCGAAATGACCGAGGAAAGCATTTTGCAACTGGGGATGAACGATGCCTGACATGCCTGATATGCACGGTACCCGCGCGCTGCCGCGCGCCTCGCTGCCTGCGCTCACGACCGCGCTGAAGCCGGCGCTCGGCAGGCTGCCCGGATCGGTCTGGGTCCTGCTGCTGCTGACGCTGGTGTTCGCGCTGACGGGGCAGGGCTTCCTGAGCGTGTCCAATCTGCTCAATGTGGGCACGCAGTCGAGCATCCTGCTGCTGATCGCGTTGCCGATGACGCTGATCATCATGACCGAGGGGCTGGACCTGTCGATGGGCGCCGTGCTCACGCTGTGCGGCGTGGCGCTGGCCATGGTGATGGTCGCGACGGGCTCGCTGCTGCTTGCGCTGGCGGTGGCGCTTGGCGTCGGGCTGGTGTTCGGCATGCTCAACGGCGCACTCGTGGCCGGCCTGGGGATTCCGCCATTCGTGGCCACGCTCGGCACGCTCGGCGTGGCGCAGGGCCTCGCGCTGGTGCTCACCGACGGCCAGAGCGTGGTCGGCATCGGCGACATCATTCCGCTGCTTTACTCGGGCGAACTGCTCGGCATCCCGCTGCCGCTTTGGCTCGCCGTGGCGTTCTATGGTCTGTTTCACTGGCTGCTCTATCGCACCCGCTTCGGTGCCTATGTGTTCGCGCTTGGCGGCAACCGTGAGGCGCTCAAGTTCGCCGGCGTGCGAATCAACCGCTGGCTGGTCACGGTGTACGCGCTGGGTGGCGTGATGGCTGGCATTGCCGCGCTGCTACTGACCGCCCGCATGAACGCCGGCCATCCGACGGCGGCGATCGGGCTGGAGTTCGACGCCATTGCCGCGGTGGCGGTCGGCGGCACCACCTTCGATCGCGGCAATGGCTGGTTGCCGGGCACGGTGCTTGGCGTGCTGGCGGTGGGCGTCCTGCGCAACGGCCTGAACCTGGTCGGGGTGCAGTCCTCGATCCAGGTCGCGGCGATCGGCCTGCTGGTGCTGGTGGTGCTGTTGATCGAATCCATCAAGGGGAAAGCATGAATACCTTAACCGCATGGGCCCCGTTGTCGACGGATGCCCGATCGTTTGCCTACCGCCTGTTTGCGCTGGGCCTGCTGTGCGCGGCGCTGGCGCTGGCGTCAGATGCCTTCCTGACGCTGAACAACCTGCTCAACGTGCTGCGCCAGGCCAGCTTGCTGTTCCTGCTGGCGTCGGGCCTGACGCTGGTGATCCTGACCGGCGGCCTGGATCTGTCGGTGGGGGCCAACGTGGCGATGTCCGCGTGCCTGGCCGCGAGCGTGATGAAGGCCACCGGTTCGACCACGCTTGGCGTGGGCGTCGGCCTGGGCAGCGGCGTGCTGATCGGACTCGGCAACGGCCTGCTGGTGGCGGCGCTGCGCATCCCGCCGTTTATCGCCACCTACGGCATGCTCTGGGTGCTGCACGGGCTGACTTACTGGTTCATGGCCGGCGAGACCATCCACGGCTTTTCGCCCGAGTTCCGCGCAATCGGCAGTGGCTATCTGTGGGGCGTGCCGATTCCGGTGTTCCTGATGCTGGCTTTCCTGGTCGCGGGGTCCGCGATCTCGCAGAAGACCACCTATGGCCAGGAGATCTACGCCATCGGTGCCAACCCCGTCGCGGCTAGGCTGTCGGGCGTACCGGTCACGCGCCGGCTGGTGCTGGTCTATGTCGTGAGCGGCGCGATGGCCGGACTGGCGAGCCTGGTGTTCCTGGCGCGCCTGAATTCGGCCGAGGGCGATATCGGCGAGACGCTGACCTTGCCGGCGATTGCCGCGGTACTGATCGGCGGCACCTCGCTGTTCGGCGGCGTGGGCCGGGTCTCCGGCACGCTCGTGGGCGCCATCATCCTGACGCTGGTGCTCAACGGCATGAACCTGCTGACCGTCAGCGCCAACTGGCAGCCGCTGGTCACCGGGATCATCGTGGTGCTCGCGGTATTCCTCGACACGCTGTCGCGGCGCCGGCTCGGCACGCGGTAAGCCATCCAGAAGCAACACCGGCCCGGAGTGCGCCGGCGATATTCCAAAACCAAGGAGACACAAGATGCAAGCGCGTAACCTGAAGCAGATCGCCGCCATGCTGGCCTTCGGCGTGCTGGCCATGCCAGCCGCCCATGCCGATGGCGAACGGATCGCCGTCTTTACCAAGAACCAGACCAACCCCTACTTCCAGGTACTGCGCCAGGGCGCGGACGCGGCGGCCAAAAGTATGAATGCAAAGGTCACGCACTATATCCCGACCAAGCCGGACAGCATTCCGGAGCAGATGAGCCAGATCGAGGACGTCATCGTCAAGAAGGCCGACGCCGTGGTGTTCGTGCCGGTCGACTACAAGGCGATGGGCCCGGGCGTGAAGAAGATCAACGCGGCGAACATCCCGGTGGTCAACGTCACCGACCGCAGCGATGTCGGCACCTTCGTCTCCTTCGTCGGCGCCAGCGACTACGAACTCGGCCTCAAGACCGCCAGCCACCTGTTCAAGGCAATGGGCGGAAAGGGCAATGTGGTGCTGCTGGAAGGGGTCAAGGGCTCGCTGACCAATGTCGATCGCGTGCGTGGCGTGCAGGATGCACTGAAAGCCTTCCCGGGCGTCAAGCTGCTGGCCTCGCAGCCGGCCAACTACCAGCGCCTGCAGGCCCTGCAGGTGATGGAGAACCTGATGCAGTCCTACCCGAAGATCGACGGCGTGTTCGCCGCCAACGATGCCATGGCGATCGGCGCCATTGAAGCGCTGCAGGGCGCCAACCGCAAGGCGCTGGTATCCGGCATCAACGGCACCAAGGAAGCGGTCGACGCGATCAAGGCCGGCACCATGCTCGCCACCGGCGACTACAACGGTTTTGCGCAGGGCTGCCTCGGCACCATGGCGGCGATCCGCAAGCTGCGCGGCCTGCCGGTGAAGCAGGACATCGTGCTGCCTGCCACGGTGGTCGACAAGACCAACTACCAGCCGCTCGACGTACCCGTCGAAAAGCGTGCATGCCCGCGTTGGGAAGACGGCGCCAAGGCATAGCGGCTGCACGCAATCTCAAGGAACAGCATCATGCGCAATCTCGATGAAGAGACCATTACCCAGGCGGTACTGGCCCGCAACGCCGACATGACAGACCGCCGGCTCAAGGAGGTCATGACCAGCCTGATCCAGCACCTGCATGCGTTCGCCAGGGACATCAAGCTGACCGAGGAGGAGTGGGCCGCCGGCATCCAGTTCCTGACGGAGGTCGGCCACACCTGCAACCCCGCGCGCCAGGAGTTCATCCTGCTGTCGGACACGCTCGGCCTGTCCACGCTGGTGACTGCCCAGAACCATCGCAAGCCGCAAGGCTGCACCGAGGCCACGGTGTTCGGCCCGTTCTATGTCGATGACGCGCCCGAGTACGAGCTCGGCGCCGACGTCGGCAACGGCATGAATGGCGAGCCGTGCCTTGTCAGCGGCCAGGTCAGGAGCATCACCGGGGAGGTCGTGCCCGGCGCGAAGCTGGAAGTCTGGCAGGCCGATGCCGAGGGCTTCTACGATGTGCAGGACCCGGAGCGTAGCTGCGCACAGGGACGTGGCACGCTGCACGCCGACGCGGACGGGCGCTTCCATTTCCGGTCCATCGTGGCGCAGTCCTATCCGATCCCGCACGACGGCCCGGTCGGGCGCATGCTCGACGCCATGGGCCGCCACCCGTGGCGCCCGGCGCATCTGCATTTCATGATTTCGGCGCCCGGCTACGAGACGCTGGTCACCCATGTGTTCCGTGACGGCGATAGGTACCTGGATTCCGACGCAGTATTCGGCGTGCGCACCTCGCTGGTGGCCGACTGGGTCCGCCACGAGGCTGGCAACACCCCTGACGGCGGCAAGTCGGACATGCCGTTCTACACGCTCGACTACGACTTCGTGCTCAATCCCGTCAAGCCCACCCAGGCCAACAGATAACGAGGCAAGCCCCATGCTTTACGTATTTCACCTGATCGACAAGCCCGGCGTAGGCGAACTGCGCCTGCGCGTGCGCCCAGAACACAAGGTCTACCTGCGCGCCGTGGAGAACCAGATCGCCTTCGCCGGCCCGCTGCTGGCCGAGGACGGCGAGACCATGGTCGGCAGCCTGCTGGTGATCGACTTTGCATCCATCGAGGCCGCGCGTCGCTGGCTGGCCGAAGAGCCGTTCACGCGGGCCGGAGTCTACGCCACGAGCGCGATTCACGCCTTCAACAATATGTGGCAGCAAAAGACGGGTTTTCCGGTGGCCTGAGGCGCCGGACATTCGCAGAAACAAAGAGAGACAACGCTTCAGCCAGGGAGGCCATTTTGCCCATCGTCAAACATATCGTGATGTGGAACTTGCGCGGGGACAACGAAGGAGAGAAGCGGGATGCTATCGCACGGCTCAAGGGTGCCTTCGAGGGCCTGCGCGGCAGGATTCCCGGCCTGCGGCATATCGAGATCGGCGTCGACTCGAGTCGCGTCGACTATGCCTGCGACGTGGTCCTGTACTCGGAGTTCGACTCGCGCAGCGCGCTCGAGGGCTATGCCAGCCATCCCGAGCACCAGCGCGTCAAGCGTGAGCTCGGCGACCTGCGTATCGCCAGGTATCAGGTCGACTACGACGGCGCCGGGCCGCACGCTGAACCAGATCACTGACCACGTAGCGCATTCATTCAGGTAGGCATGACCGGCCTCGACATTGGTGGCGTCGATTGACCGGCAGGCCAGCATTCAAAGGAGACGGATTGTGAAAGTCGCAGTGGCCGGTTTGGGGTGGTGGGGAAAGCAGATCATCCGCTCATTGGGCAACAGTACCAAGTTCAAGGTGGTCGTGGCCGTCGACCCGATGGTGACCGATGACGGGCGGCAGTTCGCGCGCGAGTCGGGCGTGGAACTCGCCGCCGACCTGGCCGAAGTGCTGGGGCGCAGCGATATCGAAGGCGTGATCCTCGCCACCCCGCATTCGCTGCATGAGCAGCAGGTGTTGTCGGCACTCGAGGCCGGCAAGCATGTCTTCTGCGAGAAGCCGCTGGCGATGACGGCGGACGGCGCGCAGCGTATCGTCGATGCCTGCGCGCGGCAGGGCAAGGTGCTCGGGGTGGGGCACGAGCGCCGCTTCGAACCCGCCATCGTCGAGCTGATGCGCATGGTGCGTGCCGGCGAACTGGGTCGCCTGCTGCATATGGAGGCCAATGTCAGCCATGACCTGTTCCGCAAACTCGATCCGTCGAACTGGCGCCTGGACCAGAAGCATGCGCCGGCCGGCATGATGACGGCGGTGGGCATCCACATCACCGACATCTTTGTCGCCCTGGCCGGCGGCGCGAGCAGCGTACGGGCGCGTACCGAGTCGCTGGTCTTCCCGGAGCCCGTGCGCGACTTCACCACGGCCACCATTGCTTTTGGCTCGCGTGTGCAGGCCACCCTCAGCTTCCTTTCGGTCACGCCGTTCCACGGGCGTATCGCTGTGTTCGGTGACAAGGGCTGGGTGGAGATCGTATCCCAAGGCAACGTCGACCAGGGCCTGCCCACTCGCCTGACGCATTGCAGCGGTACCGGGGTGCCGCCCATGGAGTGCGTCTATGAAGCCAATGACGCCGTGCTGGCCAACTTCGAGGCGTGGGCCGACGCCGTGGCAGGTCTGGGGCAATATCCTTTCACGGCTGGCGAACTGGTGGACAACATCAAGTTGTTCGAGGCCATCGTGCAATCAAGCGAACGGGGCGGCGAAGCCGTCGCGCTGTGAGGACGAGCAGGATTTTTTGGCGTTTCCTCTGCAGCTTGTCTGGACTGGCGCACAGATCTCTCAGCAACGCACTGCAGCCAGCGTCTGGCGGATACCTTTGTCGTAGGGCGTCTTGCGAGTCGGCCCGATCAGCCGCTGCAGCGCCGAGTCGTCCATGACCAGCGGGTCCGTCATCAGGTAATGCATCTCCACCAGTTCGCGCATGAACGGGTTGAACAGGCCCAGCAGGCGCAGCATCGTCTTGCCGGCGACGCGCAGCTTCAGCGTGCGCCCGGTCTGCCGTTCCATTTCCGAGACCAGCTCGCGCTGCGTCGTGACACCGGCGCCCGCCAGGTGCCAGATCTTGCCGAAGGCCGCCGGCGTGTCGATCAGCCGCGCCACCACCGGCCCCACGTCGGGCACGTAGACGAATTCGTGCGGCTGGTCGAGGGGCCCGATCATGTCAGCCGTGCCACCATTCACGGCTGCCTGCGCGGCGCGGTGCAGCAGGCTGGCTTGCACGCCCGGGCCATAGAAGTCAGGCAGCCGCAGCACCGTGGCGCGGATCCGCCCGCTGGCATCGGCCTGCATCAGCAGATCCTCCTGGGCCTTGCGCATGCGGCCTTTGAACGTGTGCGGCTCGCGCGGATGGTCTTCGCGGACCGGGTTGCCGGTCTGGACCCGGCCGTAGGGATAGACGGTGCCGATCAGGATGAAGTGCTTGACGCCAGCGGCCACGGCGCCATCCAGGGTCTTGCGCATCAGCTCGGGGTGCAGCTGGAACTGCCAGTAGTTGACGCCGACCATGTAGATCAGCGTCTCGATGCCGCTGGCGGCGGCTTGCACCGACTCGGGCGAATCGGGATTCCAGGTGACGACCTCGGCGAGCGGGTCCGTCCCGAAGGCTGTGTGCAGGCTGCCCGCGTTGCGGCCGACCACGCGATAGGGCCGGCCCTTGCCGCGCAGCGCAGCGGCCACGCTTTGACCGATCGCGCCGGCTGCGCCGAAGAGAGCGACTTTGGACATGGCGAATCTCCTTTTGAGTTGGCACCAGGGCTGAAAGCGGCTTCAGTCTGCAAGCTCTGTGGCTAAAAGGAAATTGCCTATAATCGGCTGGTTGCTATAAATAAATGCATAGCCATGCCCGAGCGCGAACCAGACTGGGAGTGGTACCGGGCCTTCCTTCATGTGCTGGAGACCGGCTCGCTGTCCGCAGCCGGGCGGGCAATGGGCCTGACGCAGCCGACCGTCGGCCGGCACATCGACAGTCTCGAAGCCGCCCTCGGGCTGAAGCTGTTCACCCGCTCATTCGAAGGATTCGCGCCGACCGACGCGGCGCATGAGCTGAAGCCCTATGCCGCCGGCATTGCCGCGACGGCCGCGGCGATGCGGCGGGTCGCCAGCGGCCACGGTGCGGGCGTGCGTGGCACGGTGCGCCTGTCGGCAAGCGAAGTCATCGGCGTCGAAGTGTTGCCGCCGATACTGGCGGCGCTGCACAACGAGCATCCGGAACTGGAAATCGAGCTGGTGCTGTCGAACCAGGCAGACGACCTGTTGCGCCGCGAGGCGGATATCGCGGTCCGGATGTTCCGCCCGGAGCAGGCAGCGCTGGTGGCCACGCGCGTCGGCGGGATCGAACTGGGCCTGCATGCCCACGAGAGTTATCTGGCATCCCGTGGCGTGCCGAAGTCGCTGGCGGATCTGTCCCGGTTTGCGCTGATCGGCTTCGATCAGGAGAACGCCTTTATCCGCCGCTTGCAGGCCAGGTTCAAAGCCTTCTCGCGCGACGCCCTGGCTTTCCGTGCCAATAGCGACCTGGCCCAGCTGGGCGCGATACGCGCGGGATTTGGCATCGGCGTGTGCCAGTCAGCGCTGGCGGCGCGGGACCCGCGGCTGGTCAGGGTTCTGTCCAACCAGTTTTCGATGACCATGGATACCTGGGTGGCGATGCACGAGGACCTGCGCGAGAGCGCGCGATGCGCGGTGACGTTTGCCGCGCTGGCTGCGGGGCTGCGCGCCTACGCCGAAGGGGCGTAGGCGCATCGGCAAGCTCAGCCCGCAGCGTTCTCCTGCGCCGCGTCGTATTGCCCCAGGCAGGCCATGGCATTCAGCCGTGAGCGCTGCAGCAGCGCCCGTTGCGCTTGCGCCGCGTTGGCGGCATCGCCACGCCAGGCCAGCAGGGGCGGTTCCTGCAAGGCGCGCCCGTAGGAGAAGGACAGCCGCCAGGGCAGCGGGGCAAGCCGGTTCATGGCGTCCAGATTGACGGTGGCCTCGGTGGGCGTCTGGCCGCCGGACAGGAAGAAGATGCCCGGCACCGCTGCCGGCACCGTGCGCTTGAGCACCTGGACGGTCTGCATCGCGACCTCGGCCGGCGCCGCGTGCCCGGCCTCCTTGCCGGGCAGCACCATGCTTGGCTTCAGCAGCATGTGTTCCAGCACCACCGCATGCCGGTCCAAGGCATGAAAGACTGCATGCAGCACCGCCTCGGTGACCTCGGCGCAACGTGCCATGGAGTGCGCGCCATCCATCAGCACCTCGGGTTCGACGATGGGTACCACGCCTGATTCCTGGCAGATCGCGGCATAGCGCGCCAGCGCCTCTGCATTGGCCTGGATGGCAGCCCAGCCCGGCAGTTTGTCCGACACGTTGTAGACCGCACGCCACTTGGCAAAGCGCGCGCCCTGCTGGCGATAGCCGGCAAGCCGCTTGGCCAGCCCGTCGAGACCCTCGGTGACCTCGTCCCCGGGTGCCAGGGCGAGTGCGATCTTGCCCTTGTCCACCTTGATGCCGGGCACGATGCCCTGGCGCGCGGCCAGTTCCGGCAGCGGCGTGCCATCGTCGGCGCGCTGGCCCAGGGTTTCCTCGTACAGGATCACGCCGCTGATGAACTCGCCAAGACCGGGAGTCGACAAGAGCAGGTTGCGCCACGCGCGGCGGTTTTCCTCGCTCGACTCCACGCCGATGCGTTCGAACCGCTTGGCGATGGTCGGGCCGCTCTCGTCGGCTGCCAGCAACCCTTTGCCCGCTTGTGCCAGGGCGTCCACGGTGGCTTGCAGTTCGCTTTTTCTGTCCATGATCAGGCTCCGTGCAGGTGACATAGGAACAAGCATTGGCGCGAAAATGCCGTCGCGCAAGTCACGCGGGGCGAGCAGTGCCTGCCTAAGGTGGCCGCCCGAACGCTTCGCGCAGCTTGCCCTTGGCCTTTTCCAGCGTGGCGCGGCGCGCCTTGGGCAGATGACGGCCGGCACGATTGATGTAGAAATTGAGCATCGACATCGCCGACTGGAACGCCGTGCCCTTGCGGCGCCGGCTGCTCACGGCGGAACGCTTGAGCGAAGCGGCAATTTCCTCGGGGTTGTCCGAGGCGAAAATGTGCGGCTCGAGGTCCAGCGCGTCGCTGCGCTCTGTTACCTGCTGCGACCAGCGCCGCCCCTTGCTGGCGCCAGCTTTGGCGCGGCCCTTTGCCGGCCGGCGGGTGGATTTCGCGGCAGCCATTTCCGGTCCTCCCATAGCTTTATCGGGATCCGTCTAGCCTAGGCAACTTCTCGTCGTCCTGGGGGACTCAGGCGGGACCGGTGCGCGGTGGCAAGACAGCCCGGGCGGTGTGGGATAATTGCGCTTTTGCCCAGGGCGCAGCTCAAGAGGTTGTTCGCACGGGCGCGCAAGGGCCCTTATTCCTGTGGCCCGCTTCCTTTCTGCGATATTTCTTCAGCAATAAAATGCCCACATACCGTTCCAAAACCTCCACCGCCGGCCGCAACATGGCGGGGGCGCGCTCCCTGTGGCGCGCCACCGGCATGAAAGACGAAGATTTCTCCAAGCCCATCGTTGCGGTGGTCAATTCCTTCACCCAGTTCGTGCCCGGGCACGTGCACCTGAAGGACCTGGGCCAGCTGGTCGCGCGCGAGATCGAGGCCGCGGGCGGCGTTGCCAAGGAGTTCAACACCATCGCGGTCGATGACGGCATCGCCATGGGCCACGACGGCATGCTCTATTCGCTGCCCAGCCGCGACATCATCGCGGACTCGGTGGAATACATGGTCAACGCGCACTGCGCCGACGCCATGGTGTGCATCTCCAACTGCGACAAGATCACCCCCGGCATGCTGATGGCCGCCATGCGGCTCAACATCCCGGTGATCTTCGTCTCCGGCGGCCCGATGGAAGCCGGCAAGACACGCCTGGCCAACCCCGTCACCAAGGCCATGGAGTTCAAGAAGCTCGACCTGGTGGACGCCATGGTGATCGCCGCCGACAGCG
Organism: Cupriavidus sp. GW821-FHT07C08; assembly: GCF_059419025.1. Taxonomy (NCBI): domain Bacteria; kingdom Pseudomonadati; phylum Pseudomonadota; class Betaproteobacteria; order Burkholderiales; family Burkholderiaceae; genus Cupriavidus; species Cupriavidus sp. GW821-FHT07C08. The sequence continues at coordinate 21,073 of NZ_JBWKQZ010000044.1, read as the reverse complement.
CCTATTCCGACGCCGACGTGGCCGAGGTGGAGCGCTCCGCCTGCCCCACCTGCGGTTCGTGCTCGGGCATGTTCACCGCCAACTCCATGAACTGCCTGACCGAGGCGCTGGGCCTGTCGCTGCCCGGCAACGGCACGGTGGTGGCCACCCACGCGGACCGCGAGCAGCTGTTCAAGCGCGCCGGCAGCCGCATCGTGGAACTGGCCCGCCAGTACTACGAGCAGGAGGACGCGCGCATCCTGCCGCGCGCGGTGGGCTTCAAGGCGTTCGAGAACGCCATGACCCTTGATATCGCCATGGGCGGCTCCACCAACACCATCCTGCACCTGCTGGCGATCGCGAGCGAGGCGGGCATCGACTTCAGCATGACCGACATCGACCGCCTCTCGCGCGTCGTGCCGCAGCTGTGCAAGGTGGCCCCCAACACCAACAAGTACCACATCGAAGACGTGCACCGCGCGGGCGGCATCATGGCCATCCTGGGCGAGCTGGAGCGCGCCGGCAAGCTGCACACCGACGTGCCCACGGTGCATGCGCCCACGCTCAAGGACGCGCTGGAGCAGTGGGACATCAGCCGCACCCAGGACGAAGCCGTCAGGAACTTCTACCTGGCCGGCCCGGCGGGCATTCCCACCCAGGTGGCGTTCAGCCAGAACACGCGCTGGCCCAGCCTGGACCTGGACCGCGCCGAGGGCTGCATCCGCTCCTACGAGCACGCTTTCTCCAAGGAAGGCGGCCTGGCGGTGCTGACGGGCAATATCGCGCTCGACGGCTGCGTGGTGAAGACCGCCGGCGTGGACGAGAGCATCCTCGTGTTCGAAGGCACGGCCCACGTCACCGAATCGCAGGACGAGGCGGTTGAGAACATCCTCAACGACAAGGTCAAGGCCGGCGACGTGGTGATCGTGCGCTACGAAGGCCCCAAGGGCGGCCCCGGCATGCAGGAGATGCTCTACCCCACCAGCTACATCAAGTCCAAGGGCCTGGGCAAGGCTTGCGCGCTGCTGACCGACGGCCGCTTCTCCGGCGGCACCTCGGGTTTGTCCATCGGCCACTGCTCGCCCGAAGCTGCGGCAGGCGGCGCCATCGGCCTGGTGCGCGATGGGGACAAGATCCGCATCGACATTCCCAACCGCACGATCAACGTGCTGCTGTCCGACGAGGAACTGGCGAGCCGCCGCGAGGCGCAGAACGCCAAGGGGTGGAAGCCGGCCAAGGCGCGTCCGCGCAAGGTGTCTGCTGCGCTGAAGGCCTACGCCAAGCTGGTGATGTCGGCGGACAAGGGCGCGGTGCGGGACTTGTCGTTGCTGGATGACTGATCCCGGGGTGAAGCGCTAGTCCGTTTGCCGAGAAGGCCGCTCTTAGGAGCGGCTTTTTTTTTGTCCTTCGCCGATCTGCGCGGTGGAAGCTGGCAATTTTTCCAGGCGCGAGCGGCATGGATTCCTGGACGCAGGAAGTAACCGCAAGCGTCGCCGGCGCTCTTCACGAATGCCGGCCAGCCCTCATGATCGCGCTGGCTGTGTCGACCACGGCCGCCAGGGCAAGCATGGCGATGATCACCGTGCAAGCCTGGGGCAGATGGAACAGGGACAGCTCGAAATACAGCATCTGCCCAAGCCCGCCGGCGCCGACAAAGCCAAGGATTGCCGCCACGCGGATATTCGTTTCCCAGCGGTACAGGATGTAGGCCAGGAACTGGGGCCATACGCAGGGCAGCGTCCCATACATGAAGACCAGCACGGCAGGAGTGCCCCCTTCCGTCAGCGCGCGCGCGGGTGCGCGCGGCGCATTCTCCAGCGCTTCGGCGAACAGGCGGCCGAGCACGCCCGCGGTATGCAGTGCCAGGGCGAGGGTGCCGGCAAACGGTCCAAGGCCGACGGCGAGCACGGTCAGGGCTGCCCATACCAGCTCGGGAATCGAGCGCGACACGTTCAGCAGCAAGCGCGACAACGTGCGCAGCGCATCGCCGTAGAGCCCGGAAGCCGGTAGTGCCAGGCCAAAACCCAGCACCGCCGCACACAGCGTGCCCACGGCGGAAACCGCGAGCGTTTCGAGCATGCCGCCAGCGGTTCTGGCCAAAAAAGCGGATGAGAGCTCCGGCGGGAAGAACGTCAGCAGGAAGCGCCCCATCTCGGCTGCAGCGTCCGCAGAAAAGAGCTGGCTCAGGTCGAGCGACAGATACGCGAAGCTGCCCGAAACCGCGGCGGCCAACGCGATCAGGGTGAGCAGGCAGCGCATGCAGAATTGAGCGGCCTTGACCTTGTGCGCCATGATTCAGTCGATCAGCTTGCGCAGGCGCGCGCTGAGCGCGTCCGCCAGCAGGACAAGCAGCAGGAACACCAGCAGGATGGTCGCGGCTTCCCCGCCGTTGAGCAGTTTCATGGCCTGGTCCATCAACTGCCCAAGCCCGCCGGCGCCAACGAAACCCATGACCACGGAAGCCCGGATGGCACATTCCCAGCGGTAGACGGTGTACGAGACCAGCTCCTGCGCGGCATGGGGAAGCAGCCCATAGAACAGTGCCGCCAGGCGCCCGCTTCCGCTGCCAAACAGGGCATCCACGGCGCGTTTGTCGCTGGATTCGAGGATTTCCGCATAGACCTTTGCCAGCATGCCGCCATAGGTGATGGCCAGAGCGAGCACGCCCGCCGCCGCCCCCAGGCCGAGGGCACGCACGAAGACCAGCGCCCACACCAGTTCCGGCACCCCGCGCAGCAGTAGCACCAGGGCGCGCACGCCAGCGCGCACCGCCATGCGCGGCTTGCGTCCCTGGCCGGGGCCGATGCGCGACACCGACAGGCTGCGCGTCATGGCCACGGCCAGAGGTGTTGCGATCACAAAGGCGATCGCAATGCCCGCGGTGGCGATCGCCAGCGTTTCCAGCGTGGCGTTGACCACAAGCCCGAGGAATCCGGGCGAAACCTCGGGCGGAAGGAAGTTGCGCACGAAGGCGCCCATCACCTTGAGGTTTTCGGTGTCGAACAAGGCTGAAGGGCTGAACCGGGACAGCCGCAACAATGGCCACAGCAGAAGCAGCGCGAGCACCAGGCCGCTTGCGCGCCGCAGCGCCTGGGGATCGCGCGGGTGGGCGGTCATCGGCACGCCGGCCTGGATGGGGTATCGCCACCGATGGCGGCGCTCGCACCTGCCGCGATGCGCATCAGGGCCTGGCTGCCTTGTACCGGGGGTGACGCGCTTTCGGAGGCATAGAGTTCGCGCAGCAGCGCGTCGGTCACGCGCTCGGCCGGCAGGTCGAAGGCGATCTCGCCCGCCTTCAGGCCGACGATGCGGGGAAACCAGCGCAGCGCCAGATCCACTGCGTGCAGGCTGGCGACCAGGGGCACCGCGCGTGTATCCGCTTCCCTGCGCAGCTCGCCCAGGGTGAGGTTGGCCAGCACCGGGTCCATTGCCGAGACCGGTTCGTCCGCCAGGATCAATTCCGGGCGCTGGTAAAGCACGCGGGCGACGCCCACGCGCTGCAGCTGGCCGCCCGAGAGCTGGTCGCACCGGTCGAACAGGCGGTCGGCCAGCTCAAGGCGGGCGAGCTGTTCGCCGGCACCATCGATGTCTGCCGGATAGACCAGCGACAGCAAGGATTTCCAGCCGGGCCAGATGCCCAGGCGGCCGGCAAGGATGGCGGTGATCACGCGCTGGCGCGGCGGCATCGGCGGCGCCTGGTGCACCATGCCGATGCGGCAGCGCAATTGCCGCAGGCGTGCGGCGGACACCGCCCAGGGGCTTTGCTCCAGCACCTCCACACGGCCCTCGCTTGGTCGCAGCGACGTTGCCAGCAAGCGCAGCAAGGAGGTCTTGCCGGCTCCGGACGGACCGATGACGGCGATGGGCTCGCCGCGGCTGGCCGCCAACGTGATCTGGTTGAGCGCACGCTGTCCGTTGGCGTAACTGACGCTGGTGGCATCCAGGCGGAAGCTCATCAGACCGGTATCACTGGATCAGGCCCGCAGCGCGGGCTGCGGCCTCGATGCCGGCGTAGTTTTCCGGCCGGGTGGGGATGTACCTGGCGGTCCGCTGCAATGCCATGATCTCCCGCTGCTCGGGATTGGCCGGGTCAAGTCGCAGGAACGCTTCGGTCAGCTTCTTGCGCAAGGCCGGATCGAGCCCGCCGCGCACGGTCCAGTTGTAGTCGTAGTAGGGCGGTGTGACGGCAAATACCCTGACCTTGGCGGGATCCACCTTATGCTGCTCAACCAGCTTGTCCCACACCGAGGCATTGAGCACGCCGGCGTCGGCCCTGCCGGCCTGCACGAAAGCCACCGTCGCATCGTGGGCGCCCGAATAGGCCACCGTCTTGAAGGCCTTGTCCGGGTCGATGCCGGCCTGCAGCAGGAAGTGCCGTGGCATCAGGTGGCCGGAGGTAGAGGACGGCGCGCCGAAGACGAAGGTGTGGCCTTTGAGGTCGGCCAGCGACTTGATCGCGCTGTTGGCGGTGATGAACTTGCTGGTGAACGCGGCATCTTCCTGGCGCTGGACGATGGGGATGGTGGCTCCCTTCGTCCGGATCTTGCTCTGTACATAGGTAAAGCCGCCCAGCCACGCCATGTCGATCTTGCCGGTGGCCAGCGATTCGACCACCGCAGCGTAGTCCGTGACGGGCACGAACTTCACCTTCATGCCGGTTTCCTTCTCCAGGTAGTTGCCAAGCGGCGCAAACTTGCGCTGCAGTTCGGTGGGGGACTCGTCGGGAATGGCCGAGACCTTCAGGACAGCCTGGGCACCGGCGAGGCCGGCAAAGCCAAGCAGGGTCAGCGCGGCGAGGCGCTTAAGCAACGGCAACACGGGCGGCTCCTTGCGTCATTTCACCGATCACCGCAGCGTCTGCGAAGCCGTCCCGGCGAAAGATCTCCAGGATCTCGTCCACGGCTTCCGGTGCGCACGACACCAGCAAGCCGCCGCTGGTCTGGGGATCGGTCAGTAGTGCCTTCTGGCTTGGCGTGACCGACGTGGACAGGTCCACCTCGCTGCCGTAGCTGACCCAGTTGCGCCCTGATGCGCCGGTCACCAGCCCTTCGGCGGCCATGCGCTCAACCCGCGGCAGCAGCGGAATCCGCCCCATGTCCAGCCGGGCGCCGACGCCCGCGCCACGACACAGCTCCAGCAGGTGGCCGAGCAGGCCGAAGCCGGTCACGTCGGTCAGCGCGTGGACACCCGGCACTTCGGCCAGCAGTCGGCCGGGCGTGTTGAGTTTGGTGGTGCAGGCAATCAGGTCTTGATAGCCGGCCGCGTCGAGCTTGTCCTTTTTCACCGCGGCGGACAACACGCCCACGCCCAATGGCTTGCCGAGGATCAGCTTGTCGCCCGCCTTGGCGCCGCTGTTCTTCTTGACCCGATTCGGGTGCACCAGACCAAGGACCACCAGCCCGTAGATCGGCTCAAGCGAATCGATGGTGTGGCCGCCCGCGACCGGGATGCCCGCCTGGGCGCAGATCGATTCCCCGCCTTCGAGGATCTTGCCGATGACCTCAGGCGGCAGCTTCTCGATAGGCATGCCGACCAGCGCCAGCGCCATGATCGGGGTTCCGCCCATGGCGTAGACGTCGGAGATGGCGTTGGTGGCGGCGATACGCCCGAAATCGTACGGATCGTCCACCACCGGCATGAAGAAGTCCGTGGTGGCGATCAGGGCCTGGTTGTCATTGAGCTGGTAGACCGCCGCGTCGTCGCTGGTTTCCTTGCCGACCAGCAGTGCTGCCGGAGCAGGGAAGCCGACCGAATTCCTGAGGATTTCGGAAAGCACACCGGGGGCGATCTTGCACCCACACCCGCCGCCGTGGGAGAAGGCGGTGAGCTTGATCTTTGCGTTGTCTGGCTGGTCCACTGCGGGGCTCCGGTTATTCTGGTTTCAAGGCGTCGGCGACAAGTTTACTCACTTCCGCCCGTTCCCGCGCCGGCGCAAACAGCGGCGCGCGAAGTGCGCATTGCTGCCGCAGGCGGTTCAGGAACCCGGCATCCCGGCTGGTGCGTTCCAGCACCAGCGCCAGTTGCGCGGCGTCACCCAACGGAAAATTGCCTTCGTAGTCACGGCCCAGCATGCCGACGTTGCCCGGGATGCGGCTGGCCAGCACCGGCACGCCGCTGACGACGGCCTCGATGATCACGTTGGCGCCGCCTTCCATGGCGCTGGAGATCACCATGGCCCGTGCTTGCCGGATGTGCTGCCGGGTTTCGTCATGGGGCAGGTTTCTGAGCCAGACATAGCGCCGCACGCCGGGCCAGGCTTGTGCTTCCAGCGCCAGGGCCGCCTGCTGATAGGCGTCATCCAGCGCGCCACCGATATGGATCAGGCGCACGCGCGAATCGTCGGGAAGCAGCGAAAGGGCGCGCATGGGCGTCAGCGGGTCTTTTTCCGCCCGCATGTGGCCGACCAGCACGACGTCGAAGTGATCCTGGCTGGGCGCCGCGGGTGCGCATGCCGGGGCAGACTGGTAGATCACCCGGCACCGGGCGCGATGCGCGGCCGCCAGTTCGGCGAGCCCTTCGTCCTGCAGCACCACCAGATGGGTGGCGAGGTCGAGCGAGCGCTGGGCTGATGCATCGGTGCGGATATCGCGATACAGATCGGTGCCGGTCAGCACGACGATCAGCGGACGATCCGGACAAGCCTCGGCGAACCTGGCGATGGACTCGGCCGAGCGTCGGGCGTGCAGGGCGATCAGGCAGTCGGGCAGGGCGCCACCCAGGCTGGCCGTCGACCATTCAGCGGCCAGTGTGACATCGTAGTCCCCCTGCAGGAACCGGGCCCAGCGATTGGCGGTTTGCCAGTTGCCATTGTTGGCTTTGCGCAGCGCCGGACTGATAATTGCGACGGTGGCCTTGGGAGGACGCATGACGATAGGTTCTGAGGGGGCAGCAGCAAGAAGGATAAACAAGTTCGAGCTGGATGCGGCGTTTGCCGATGCGCACCGGCGTACGTGGGGCCTGCTTCAGGAGCTATCGCCGTCCCAATGGCAGGTTCCTTACGATGCAGGAATCAATCCGCCCTTGTGGGAGTATGCCCATATCGCCTGGTTCACGGAGCTATGGGTGCTGCGGGAGCCGCGTGCCGGTCAGGACGGCCGCTGGGTGGCCAGCCTCCCGTCCATGCTGGCGGACGCCGACCGCCTTTTCGATTCCATGCGCGTCGCCCACCGGGATCGATGGCATCTTGCGCTGCCCCGGCTCCCCGAGATTCGCGACTACGCCGCCGCCGTGCTGGAGCACGTTCGCGCCAGGCTCGCCACGTCGGACGATACCGACGCTGCGCTCTATTTCTTCCGGCTCGCCTTGTTCCACGAAGACATGCATGCGGAGGCGCTGACCTATATGCGCCAGACGCTCGATTATCCGCTGCATGCCCCGCTCGGCATGCCCTCCATTGCGCCAGGCGCCGGCTCTGCAGCCGCAGGCTTCGACACGTTCCAGATGGGGTCACCCGTCGGAGGCGACGGGTTCGTCTTCGACAATGAGAAGTGGTCCTACCCGGTCCACATCGCCCCGTTCCGCATCGATCGCACTTGCGTCAGCAATGCCGCATTTGCGGAATTCGTGGCCGCAGGCGGCTACCGCGACCGTCAATGGTGGTCCGACGACGGACGCGCATGGCTGCAACAGAGCGGGCTGGCGCATCCGCTGCGCTGGCGCCGGACAGCCGGCGGCACCGCGGGGCAATGGGCGTTGCGCTGGTTCGGGCAGTGGGTGCCGCTGCCGCCCGAACAGCCGGTGTGTCATATCAATGCCTACGAGGCGGAAGCCTATTGCCGCTGGGCCGGCAAGCGCTTGCCCACGGAAGCCGAATGGGAGTATGCGGCAACGCATGACCTGATCCGCTGGGGTAGCGCCGTGTGGGAATGGACGGCTGATCCTTTCGTGCCCTATGCAGGGTTCTCGCCCGACCCCTACCAGGAATATTCCGCCCCCTGGTTTCACACGCATCGCTCCGTTCGCGGCGGATCGTTCGCCACCCATGCCCGCATGCAGCATCCTCGCTACCGGAACTTCTACCTGCCGCACCGCGGGGACCTCTTTGTCGGATTCCGCTGCTGCGGTTGAGGAGGGAGGGCGTCTCCACGGTGATATCAATGCTTGCGCTGAGCGCTACGGGCTCACGTTGCGTCGCCAATTCCGTTCGGTTTCGTACATACCATGAGGGCCTTGGCGAAAAGACTCTCCGCAATTGACGCCTTCGCCGCTGCCAGGCCGACGCAGGGACCAAGACATGCATCACGTTCGCGAATCGCTGTATATGAAAGTCCGCTGGGACTAGATGGGATAGCCATCTCCGAAAATCCGAAATAACTCTCGAGGAGACATCATGCACTACAAGCATTTGGCCATGTTCGGCACCGTGGCACTGATGGCAGGTAGCGCGCTGGCGCAGAGTTCGGGCCTGACCCGCACCTTGGTCGGACGGGCCGACGTATCCGTGCCAGGTCGCGAAGCCGTGGTCGCGCGCGTGGAGGTGGCGCCAGGCGCCTATGCCGGGCGTCATACGCATCCCGGAGACGAGATCAGCTACGTCATGGAAGGCGAGGCGCAACTCCTGATCGACGGCCAGTCGCCACGCACGGTCAAGGCCGGTGAATCGTTCGTAGTGCCTGCCGGCGTGGTGCATGACGCCCACAACAGCGGTAGCACGGCGACGCGGGTGCTTGGCGTGTACGTGGTCGAGAAGGGGAAGCCGCTGGCATCGCCGGCGCCGTGAGTCAGATGTCGGTGGATTCGATGTTGAGCCCGCGCACCGGCCCGGGCCGGACATTCTGGTTCAGACGAAAGAAGTTGGCCGGGTCGTATTTGTTCTTGATCTCGACGAGCCTTTGGTAGTTTTCCCCATAGGCGGCCCGTACCCTGCCCTCTCCCTCCTCGCCCAGATTATTCGCATAAACCCCGCCCGTCGAGAACGGCCGGATAGCGTCCCACGTTTCGCGCGCCCACCGTACATTCGCTTCATCGTCTGCCGGATCGTCCCAGATCGAGATGGGGAAGCAGTCGTAGAGCGCATCGCGGTTGACGTAGGGTGTCTCCGTTCTCGGGACCCGGGCAATCGCCCCGCCAACCTGCTGCAAGACCAGCAGTGGCATGCCGCCAGGCGCGTTCGCGTAGGCATCGAGCAGCGTATCGATGGCCGGGTCCGCGAGCTCGCGCAGGAACTGTGCCTTCCAGTAGTAGCGGCGCCCGCGGGGAAAGATGGAGTCGCCGGCGCACTGGATCTGCAGGTAAGGGGTCGCCTCAAACCGGAACTCCGCTGGGGCTCCATAGTCCCTGAGCGGCGCGAGCACTCGCTCACCTTCCGTGATCGGTCCGACATAGCATGCCGAGAGGCTCAGGAAGCGCTCGCCAGAGGGCTTGGTCACGAGGGCTGCGTCGACGCTGAGTTCGTCCGGCGCCTGGCTCGCAAACGCATGGTAGAACCGCAAGGCGTCCCGCGCCTGGTCGTAGCGATGCAGCACGGATCCGGTCAGAAGCATCGGCCCGACAGGATGAAGCCGATACTCGAATGCCGTCACAATGCCGAAGTTCCCGCCGCCGCCGCGAAGGCCCCATAACAGGTCCGTGTTCTCGGTGGCACTGGCTCTGAGCATGCGACCATCGGCCAGCACGATCTCGGCCGCGATCAGGTTATCGCAGGCCAGGCCATGCTTGCGGCCTAGCCTGCCGAAGCCGCCGCCAAGCGTCAGCCCGGCGATGCCCGTATCGCTGTTGACCCCCATCGTCGTCGCCAGCCCGTGCGACTGGGTTGCGCTGTCGAATTCGCCCAGGCTCAGGCCTGCACCCGCACGTGCGATGCGGTGTACCGGATCGATTTCGATCCGTTTCAGGCGCGCCAGATCGATCACGATGCCATCGTCGCAGACGGACAAGCCGGCGACGTTATGGCCTCCGCTGCGCACCGCCACCAGATAGCCGCCTGACCGGGCAAACGTCACGGCACGGCTGACATCGGCGGCATCGGCGCAAAAGACGATCATCGCCGGCCGCTTGTCGATCGCGCCGTTCCAGACCTGGCGTGCCCTGTCGTATCCGTCTTCTCCGCGCAGGATCGCTTCGCCGTTCAGGCTCTGGCGGAATCGTTCCAGGCTCAAGCCGGCGTGCTCCGGCCCGCTTCCGGCACTCCCGGGGATGAGACGCGTATCCATGCTGCCCCCTTTCCATGTCCGGCACAGCGACCTCTGCACCGCGGCTTCCGCATACATGCTTGATGCAAGCAGGAAACGAAGCAAGCTCGAAGAACTCATCTGGCAGATGAGCTCTGCTCATCTACACTCAGTTCATGCGCAAACTGCCACCGCTACGTTCGCTGCGCGCTTTCGAGGCCGCGGCCCGGCACAGGAGCTTCAAGGCTGCTGCGGCGGAGCTCGGTGTGACGCCGACTGCCATCAGCCATCAGATCCGGTTGCTGGAGGAAACCTGCGGCCAGACGCTGTTCCAGCGGCGTCCCCGCCCGCTGGCCCTGACTGGCGCAGGCGCGCAGCTGTTTCCGGCGCTGCGCAATGGCTTCGATGCACTGGCGAGCGCCGTGGCATCGATCGCGGCGACCGACCGTCAACTCCCGCTGCGCGTGACGAGCTCGAACGCGTTCGCGAGCCGATGGCTGGTTCCCCGGCTACCCGAGTGGCGTGCATTGCACCCCGGGATCGCGTTGGAAATCATCGGCACCGATGCTGTCCTGGACTTGCGGGCAGGCGAGTCCGATATCGCGATCCGCTACGCGCGAACTTCGCCGGCCGATCATTTCGTGCAGGAGATCTGCCGGGACGCCTTCTTCCCCATCTGCCGGCCGGAATTGCTCGCCACGGATGGCCGGCCCGTTCAGCGCGCCGCGGATCTGCTGCGCTTTCCGCTGATCCATTTCGACTGGATGAACCGGGATCCGGACGCCCCCACGTGGCACAAATGGCTGGCTACCGCGGGCATGATCGACCCCATGTTGATGAACCTCACCGTCAAGTGTGGCCTGAGCTTCCGCGAGGAACTGCATGCCATTGACGCAGTGGTTGCCGGACAGGGAATCGCAATATGCAGTGACGTTGTGGTCGGCAATGAACTGCGCACGGGGACCTTGGTCAAGGCACATCCCCTTTCCTTGCCAGGCTATGGCTTCTACCTGGTGGCAACCGCACATCATCCAAGGCAGGCGTCAATTGACGCCTTCGCGGGCTGGATCCGGTCGACGGCGTTGAAGACCGGGCTGATGTAGCGCCGATTCGCACTGCCAGCCGTACCCAATGGTGCCACCTTGAGTCCCAAGGTCGGCCCACTACTGCGTTGCTGTGGCTAGCACGCCTCAGGCGACGGAACCCGGCGGCGCATGGCGTGCCAGGAAGCGGTCCAATTGGCCAGCGAACGCCTTGCTGTCCTGCTGGGCGTACGCTGCCGGTCCGCCGGTATCCACGCCCGAGCTGCGGAGTTGTTCCATTACCTCGCGCATCGTCAGGCGCTCCTGGATGTTCTCACGGCTGAACCAGCTTCCTCGCGGGTCGAGCACATAGGCGCCCTTGTCAAGGGCGGCGGCGGCAAGAACGATGTCCGCGGTAATCACGAGGTCCCCGCTGCTGACCAGCTCGACGATACGGTCATCGGCGACGTCGAAGCCCGCAGGCACTTGCAGTGCCTTGATAAAGCGCGAAGGCGGCGTGCGCATGTACTGGTTGGCAACCAGCGTGACGCACACTTCGACACGTTGTGCGGCCCGATACAACATTTCCTTGACGACAACCGGGCAGGCGTCTGCGTCAACCAGTACTTGCATCACGGTACTTCCAATGGAGGGAGGGAACGCTCATATTACTGCCTGCACGTGTTGAAGTGGTCAGTATCCCGGACCATGTCCGTTTGATGTATTCGCGGCCTCCCTAGACGCGGAAGATGCTGATCAGTACGCTGTAAAGCGCCATGACTTGTTGATCGCCACACCATTTCTTGCACCGGCGAAAGTCGCTGTGTATGTGCCGGCAGCGATGGGCTGCGTGGGGAGCAGAAATACCACGCCTCGATACAAGCTCGCGTCCTCAATAGCAGAAGCAACCGAGCCGGCCTTGGATTCAGCAGGCACCAGGATGCGGGCGGGCACGGAGTTGCCGCCAGGTCCCGTCAGGATGAAGTTCGAGACCGTCAGCACGTCAAATGGCTTTTCAACATTGACGCGGAACATGATCGGGGGACCGGCTCTGGCCAGATCGGGCGCTGGATTCGGGATCTCGTCACCTGGAATGAACAAGCCGCGGACGTTGGCATTGTCGGCCGGGTAGTGGGCGCCAGTGCCGGGAGGCAGTTGTTGCCCGCCCCATTGGGCGAGGCCATAGCCGCCGGCCCCGGCTGCGGTCATCACACCAAAGTTCGCCACGCAGTAGTTGTCATGCATGGCCAGGCCGATGGTTTCCTGGTTGCTGGTAATCCCTTGCAGGTGGTAAACCGAGTTCACCATCGAACCAAGGCAGCGGGCAATCTCGCCACTATATGCATTCTGCCCAACCCATTGCTTGTGCGAGCCGCCGACAGCAAGCACTTGCTGGTACGGATCGGCGCTTGTGAAACCAGGATTCCCAGGGATCTCCGTGTGGCTCATCACCGCATTGAACTTCATATACTCAAGGTGGTTTTCGGCCGCAGCGTCCAGGGCGGCGTCTTGCCGCAACGCGCCTACACCCATTGCGACGCGCAGGGAGTTGAGAGCATTGAAAAATTCGAGGCGCGGGTCGGTTCTGGAGTAGGTGGATCTGGGCGCGATCGCGGTGGGACCAAAAGAAGACGGCTCCTTCCTGATGGTCGGTGTGCGTGGCGTGATCGAGGCGATCGTTGGAGGGGTGGCACCCGCGTTACCAATGCTGCAGCAGATCGCGACGAAAGTAGACATCGCGGCGACTGCGAAGGGGCAATTTTTCACGTTTTTCCGGTTATTTTAGGTCTGTATAAGCGGAGCCAGCGATCTGCGGGTGACCCTGGCAAATCCGCTTCCGGAGGCTTAACGCGATATTGCGAAGATTGGTGGACAGGAGCATGCGCGCCTTGGGGGCAGCAAGCTTGGGGCGAGTGAGTGGGGGGCGCCGCCGGTGGCTCACGAAGAGCGATCTGAGTATTAGTGTTCGACCCTGCTTGGCCGGCGACACAAAATAGGTGCATTGCCGACCTGCGGGCAGAACGAAGGTCGCATGTCAACACTTCTCGGCCGTTCGACTCGCGTGCTTTGGATGGCTGCTTTGGGACGATGAGCAGGCATCCGGAATGCAACCGGCTCAACGTCTGAGACTAGTGGGTCAGCCGCGGTTCGACGGTGGATTTTCCGCGACTTGCGAGGCTTGCCCCCCGACACGGTCATGCCAAAGTGTTTTCTGAACCAAAGCGAAGGCGCTGGGGCTGGAGAAGCCGAGAAGATCAGAGTTTGTGTCTTCCGCAGAGAGTCGACGATGCAAGGTTCGGCGACCGTTGGATAGTACAGGCCATTGCCAATAGTCGAGGAAGCGCAAATGGACCTTGGCCACGACAGAACGCTGTTCGCTTGTCAGAGCAGACGGTCTGCCGAACGCCTTGCGATCTCCTTTCGCCCGGCGAATCCCGCATTGAGCACCTCCGGCTGGGTGTCTGATCGTTTTTCGTCAGGTGTAGCCAGTGACTCATCCCGCCTGCGCCTCGAACCGAATTGGCGGTTGATCCGGGACCGCATCGGCTTTTCGATCACGTAGTGAAGACATATGGAGGCGCCAACCGTCAGCGCCAACAGGATCAAAGCCTGCACGGCACCTGGCATCGCGGCAAGGTCGGGCAGCCGAGACCTCGCGAAGGAGAACAGATATTGGGGGATTCGCTGCACGATGTAGATGCAGTACGAAACCTCGCCAAGAAATACCAGCGGCCCCAATGAGAGCACCCGATTGAGTGCGTCCGTTTCATAGGAAAGCGAGAAAACGAGTCCAGCAGCACCGGCGACAAATAGAGTATCGATGCCAGACTTCACACCAAGGGCGCAGACGATTATGGACAGTAGAGCGCCCCCCACCAAGCCACGGTAGTGGACCATTGCTTCTCGCAGGCGACATAGCAGCACACCCAACATGAATTCGGGAATCAAACGGGCTATGCCACCGCTGAGTGAGAGATGATTGGGCGAGGTCGCCTCTACCACGGCCAATGCCGCCAGCGCGAGGGTCGCCACCAGCACGATGCGAGTCTTGCTTAGACGAGGCGCTGCCAACAGGAAAACTGGGAACCAGACATAGGCAAACCACTCGGCGCTGACCGACCAACCAACGTCGTTCCATCCGGGTGGCCCGGCATACCGCCATGCGCTCAAAAGGAACAGTTCCCACCAGAAATTTGAAGCTGTGTAGCCGCCGGTGCCCAACATCTGCTTGTGAAAGGCGAAGTCGCGAACGATCAAGGAAGCCGCGAACGAAATAAGGCAGGCGACATAGACCGGATAAATCCGGGCGATTCGCGCCACGATGAAATTCTTCCAGTCCAGCCGTTCGCCGGGAGGAGGGTCGTAGTTGTAAGCGAGGATGAACCCACTTAGGATGAAGAACCCGTCCACGCCGAGATAGCCGTGGTCGAAGAAGGTGCTGGTGAAGCCAATGTCGAAGTATGTGCCGTCGCCATCGTAGTCGTGAAACCAGTGCAGGCACAGCACCCACAGCGCGAGAAACAGTCGCAGGCTGGTGAGTGACTTGAATTGACGCATCATCTCCCCCGTGAACATTGACGCTCTTGTGGTGCGATGCAACATCTGCCGACAGGTTTGCCCGAGGCACACCGGGATATTGGAAAGTCTTAAGCCATGGCCACGCCGGCATCCGTGCGGGCGCGCACACACTGGATGGGGCTATGAGTCACCACTTACTAGTGACCGGTTGAAGCGGCGAGAGAAAGGCCGGAAGTGGCTTAAAAGATACGCGCAACTTTCAATGACGATAGGGTGATCGTCGCACTATCTTGAAGAGTGGCGACCTTGCGAGGAGGCGAGGATGCGGCGCCTTATCGGTCTTCTGTTATCCGTCTTGCTTGTTGCACAGCTCGGCAGTTGCGTTACCGACGAGCGCGACGACAGCACGGCGCGCGTTCGTGTGCTTCATGTTTCTCCAGATGCACCGAACCTCGATGTTCTCTTCGACGGCGCGCGAGTACTCTCGAACGTGCCTTATTCGGCTGCTTCCGCTTACTTAATCTTCCCCACGGGTACGCACCGGATCACATTCAACGTGGCCGGTACGGCGACGACGCTAATCCATGTATCGCAGGATCTGGCGAACGCGGCGGCTTATACAATCATCGCAGCGAATTTCGCGACCAGTATCCAGGGACTAACTGTCACGGACCAGACCCTGGCGCCACCGGCAGGACAGGCGGCTGTGCGTGTGATCCATGCGGCGCCTGATGCCGGGCCCGTCGATGTGCTGGTCAACGGCCAGGTGGTGTTCGCCAACATGCTGTTCGGGGCGAATAGTGGCTATGTGAACCTGGCGACCGGTACGTATGACGTCAAGGTCAATGTTGCGGGGACGTCGACGACAATGATCCAGACGACATTGACCGCCAATGCCGCGTTCAACTACAGCGTGGTGGCGATTGGATCAATCCGGACTGCGGCGACAAATCCCCTCGCACTCAAAGTCCTGACGGATGGCTAGAAGACTGCCTGCCTCTGGTCGGTCAGAAATTCCCCACTCCACAGTGAACGTGGACTCCATCGTTGTTCGAAATATGGGGCAATCCCGGTCGCGCTCGCCGCGAGGCTGCGGCCGTCTCTGACCGACCCTTCTCGGCCATTTGACGCCGCGGCGTCAAATGGCAATGGCCGCTATAGGAAAGCACCCTTAGCGTGGCATCAACGGATTCCAGCGATGAGCGGCGCTGAAAAGCAAACGGCGTGAGCCGACTGGTCTCGCGCCGTTTGCATCTCTCTTACCCGCCAAAGCGGGCAACCAACGTGCAATGCCGAATCAATAACCAGCCGCCAGCCCGGTGTTGCGGCGCGGGTCGTTGGCGCCATAGAAGCGGTTGTTGCCGACCGGCTTGCCACCGAGAGCCGGTGCGCCGACGATGATCGTCGCCAGGTGGTTGGCAGGCTGTGGCGGGCCGAAGCGATGGCCCATGTCCTCCAGGATCTTGCGCGTATCAGGGGACAATGCGTAGTCCTCCACATTGGTCAGGTCCGGCAGCCATTGCTGATGGAAGCGCGGCATGTCCACGGCTTCCTGCACGTTCATGTTGTAGTCGATGGCGTTGACCATGGTCTGCAGTACAGCCGTGATGATACGACTGCCGCCTGGCGTGCCCACCACCATCACCGGCTTGCCGTCCTTGGTGACGATGGTCGGACTCATCGAGGACAGCGGGCGCTTGCCTGGGGCAATGGAGTTGGCCTCGCCCTGGACAAGGCCATACAGGTTCGGCACGCCGACCTTGGCGGTAAAGTCGTCCATCTCATCGTTCAGGACCACACCTGTCGTAGCCGCAGTGACCTTCGCGCCAAACCAGTCGTTGAGCGTATACGTGACGGAAACGGCGTTGCCGTTCTTGTCGGCAATCGAGTAATGCGTGGTGTTGCTGCCTTCATGCGGCTCCACGCCGGGCTTGATCTCCTTCGAAACGCCTGCCTTCTTCGGGTCGATCGCCGCGCGAATCCTGGCGGCGTAGTTCTTGTCCAGGAGGCGGTCCAGCGGGTTTTTCACGAAATCCGGATCGCCCAGGTAGCTGTTGCGATCCACATAGGCGTGGCGCATGGCTTCGATCTGGTAGTGCACGGCCTGCGCGGAGTGGTAGCCCAGGTCCTTGAGCGGGTAGCCTTCCAGAATGTTCAACATCTCGCAGATGACCACGCCGCCCGAGCTCGGCGGCGGTGCCGACACGACGTGATAGCCGCGGTAGTCGCACTCGACCGGCGCCAGTTCGCGCGTCTTGTAGGCATCAAGATCTGCCTGCGTGATCAGGCCCTTCCCAGCCTGGCTGGAGGCGACGATCGCCTTCCCCACCCAGCCCTGGTAGAAGCCTTCGGTTCCCCCATTGCTGATCGCGCGCAGCGTCTTGGCCAGGTCGCGTTGAACCAGCTTCTGGCCCACCTGGAACGGTTGCCCCTTGTTCAGGAAGATTGCGCCGGAGGCAGGGTCTTCCTGGAAGTCCTTGGTTGCGGTGAGCAGCATATCCACGTCGCCCTGCTCGAGCGTGAAGCCGTTCTCGGCGAACTTGATGGAAGGGGCGATCAGGTCCGCGCGCTTCATCGTTCCATACTTCCGGCGAGCGTACTCCATGCCAGACACGGTGCCGGGCACGCCCACGGCCAGATGTCCCTTGGTGGAGGCGCCCTTGATGACGTTGCCGTCCTTGTCCAGGTACATGTTCGCGGTGGCACCCTTTGGCGCGACCTCCCGGAAGTCAAGGAATGTCTTGCGGCCGTCAGCCAGATGGATGGTCATGAATCCGCCGCCACCGAGGTTGCCCGCGGCCGGATACACCACGGCCAGCGCGTAACCCACCGCCACCGCGGCGTCGACAGCGTTGCCACCGCGCTTGAGTACATCGACTCCAACTCTGGTAGCCAGGTGCTGCGCGGTGACGACCATGCCGTTCTCGGCGGCGACCGGCGCCACGGAGGCGGCGTACGACGACGGCGCGAAGCTCGTCGTCAGACAAAGGGATGCAATCGCGGTGTACCACCGCAATCCTGACTTCGGATTCATGGAGTCTCCTGATGAATGCTGCGTAAGCGAACCCTGCTAACGACATCGCTCAAGACGCCAATGAACAACCTTGCCTATGGTTTGGTTTTGGCAAGTGTGAGAAGCACCGGGCGCAACACGGCACCCGGTTAACTTTCGCGGCGCTTGTGGCGCACAATCTTCTCATAAAGGTTCCCTCCGCTCCAAGGGGACAGATTCGGTTCGACATCTGATGATGATGGCCTGGCCGGCCGGGCCGGCCCTCAGTGTTTACATGCACTCCGCCGAACTGCATCGCAGACCGTTCCAACGATCGGCGGCGGACCGGCGCGCCTGGCCGAAGCGAGGCCAGCAGGCTTGCGGCACTCGCTTCGGCTGGCCTGTGGCGCGTAGCGCTCAGAAGATGTGGCGAATCCCGACCATCGCGCCGATCATGTTCTTCTGTCCGGGCGCGTGCGCGTAGTTGAACAGGTAGCCGGTGAAGGGACCGTCATTGGCCAGGCTGCCGTTATGCGCCCACGCGGTCGTCAGGTAGACGTCGGTACGCTTGCTAAATGCGTAGTCGGCCACGAAGCTGACCTGCTGCGGATTGGCAGGGTTGACCGATGTGCTGCCGTCGCTCAGCGCAATCTGCTTGATGTTGGAATAGAAGTAGGCCAGTTGCAGGTCAAGCGCCGCATTGACGCGGTAGCTCACGCCGGCGAACCAGTAGTCGTCGCGCATGGCGTTACGGCCGTTGGCGTAGGTCTGGTCACCCCAGCGGTAGCCGGCGATCAGCTTGGTTGCTCCAACGCTGTAGCTGCCAGCGATGCCGGCCTTGCGGACCTTGCCAGGATTGCCGACCGTCGATGCGGGATTCCACTGGTCATAGCCGATGCCCAGGCCGAACTGGTTGTCCAGGTAGGCCACGGAAGCTCCCCAGGCCGTGTTGTCGCGCGGGGCGCCCGGGGTTTCACCGGTGCCTCCGTTGTAGAGCACGCCGCTCGGGCTCAGCGATGTCAGGCCGACGCCGGTGCCGAATGAATAGTGGGCTGAGGCGGACACCGCGCCGAATTCGCCCTTGTACTTGATGGTGTTGGCCGGCCGGTAGTTGATGCCCAGCCACCAGACGCCCGGCTCATAGGCGGGCGCGGCGCGGGTCGGAGAAAAGTTCAGCATGCCTTCGGCAAGGCTTGAATACTGCTTGCCGAAGGTGATCTTGCCGTACGCATTGCCCAGGCCAACGTAGGCCTGGCGGTTGAAGAGGCCGGTATTGCCAGCGAACTGGCCGGTATCGGGAGTGAACTGGCTTTCCAGCGTGAAGTAGGCCTTCAGGCCGCCGCCCAGGTCTTCCACGCCGCGCAGGCCCCAGCGCGAGGCAGACAAGCCGCCGTTGCCCGACAAGCCAAAGCGTTTGCCGACAGGGGCCTCGCCGGCCAGGGTCGGGGAAAGCGTCTTTGGTGCCGTGGCAACCCGGTTGACGTATTCGATACCAGTGTCAATCACCCCATAGAGCGTCACGCTCGTCTGGGCATTCGCCGTCCCTGCCGCTGCGCTGAGCGCTGCCAGGGCGATAAGCGATTTCTTCATGCTTGGAAGTCTCCTCTTGTCGTTATCAATGTGTCATGCCGACCCATGTTTGCGCCAGTCACGGGCCGGCCATGACGCTGCCGTGTCGGGCCTGACCGGCCGTCGAGTGGCTGGCGCGCTTCGACAGTAGAGAGGGCGGCCACCCCTGTTCGCCTATCAAAAAGGGAGGGGGAAGGGGCAGGGGCGCGCAAGATGGCAGGACATGCCCCCGCAAGCGGCGACCTGTGGCGGCGCACGCAGGAATGCCGGCAGCGGGCGTGAGGGAATACACCGATGTCAACGCGGCACAACATCGGTGGTCGGAAGCGGCGGATGCGGCGCCGCGCAGTGCATTGCTTACAACCCCCTGCCTGAAAGGGAGGGGTGTGGCGACCGGCGCTGCGCTACCTTTCACTCCGAGCACAGAAGGACGGCTGTGGCCATGTCCGCGAAACGTGCCAGCTTATTTTTCCTGGAATCCGTTTGGCCCCGCCAGCCGGCTGACGCAGGTTCGACTGCGGGAGTACACCTATGTATCGTCCAGATTCCGAGCAACTCGCCCAGCCGGTTGCGAGGCTGCACTATCCGTGTGGAGACGCACCCGCACCCGGTCAAGCCTATGAGATCGCACCCGGCGTACTGTGGATGCGGCTGCCCTTGCCCAACGTGCTGGCGCACATCAATGTCTGGGCCATCGAGGACGGCGATGGCTGGGCGATCGTCGATACCGGCGTGTTTTCGCCGCAATGCGTCGACGCCTGGGAAGCGCTGCTGGCAGGGCCGCTGGCCGGCCAGCCGGTGACGCGCGTCATCGTCACGCACCAGCATCCCGATCACGTTGGCATGGCCGGCTGGCTGGTGGAGCGGTTCGAGTGCCGCCTCTGGATGACGCGCCTGGAGTACCTGTACAGCCTTGCCACTGTCGCCGAGACCAGCCAGGAAGTGCCGCCCGAAGGCCTTGCATTCTGCCGGCGCGCCGGTTGGGACGAAGCGGCCCTCGACGGCTACCGCAACCGCTTTGGCCGCGCGGGCAGAATGATCTCGCGCCTGCCGCGCAGCTACCGCCGCATCGAGGATGGCGCGGTGCTTCGCATCGGCACCCACGACTGGCAGATCATCACGGGGCAAGGCCATACGCCGGAGCATGCCTGCCTGTACTCGCCCGATCTGCTCGTGATGATTGCCGGCGACCAGGTCCTGCCGCGCATTTCGCCCAATGTCTCGGTGCATCCGATGGAGCCTGACGCGAACCCGCTGGCCGGCTGGCAGGCGTCCTTGTCGCGCATCCGGCGGATAGTGCCGCAAGACGTGCTGGTTCTCCCGGCCCACAACGATCCGTTCGAGGGGCTGCATGCGCGCATCGACCGCTTCGAACAATCGCTCTGGCGCAACCTGGCCCGCCTGCGTGAAGCGCTGCGCGAACCGCGGCGCGTCGTCGACCTGTTCGCCGTGCTGTTTGCCGTCCCGGTGACCGGCGACGACGCGCTGCAGTATGCGCTCGCCACAGGTGAAGCGCTGGCCCACCTGAACTACCTGCATGCGCGCGGCGAACTCGACGTGCGCATCGATGAGGCGGGTGTGGCGTGGTACTGCGCCAGGCAGTCCGGCCCGGCCGCTTGAGCCATGCACAACCAATCGACCTTGCTCCAGCGGCGCGACGCGCTGGTGCGGCAGCTGGAGCGCCCGCCGGCGGGCGCATCGATCCATGACCGGCACCGTCTGCTGCTGGAACTCGCCCGTTGTGCGCTGGACCTGCGCGAGGCGGAATCGGTGGCGCCGCCGCGTACCGTCCGCTCCCCTCCATTCGCGCTTGCCTTTACCCACATCTCGATAGGAAAGGTTGTAAACGGGATTGGACGGTGTTAACTTCGGGTGAAGTTGAC
>NZ_JBWKQZ010000043.1:0-48103 GCF_059419025.1 Cupriavidus sp. GW821-FHT07C08 | reverse complement strand
CCCAGGTCGCGCACGCGGACTACGACCGCGGGCCGCACCACCCCTACTACGCGCTGCTGGCACGCTCGGTGCCCGAGCTGCGCCGCGGCTGGATCGATGAAGTCGATCTGCACAGCGAAGGCGAAATCGCGGCTTCGCGATAACGCCAACCGGCCGGCGCGGTGCCAGCAGGCGCCGGCCGGGAACATCCACGCGAATTGCGCCGCCATCGGCGCGCGTGGCTTGTTCGGCAAGCCGCCTGGCGCTCAGGGCGCGCACAGGTGACGGGATTGCCGCGCGGGTTTCAAATGCAAAGCGGCCGGCTTACGCCGGCCCAAAGCTGACAAATCTGAAGCCCCCCTTCCAGGTCAGGCATCCAGCCAGACGTTCTCCGCAAACGAATAGCCCATCAGACCCCCCAGCGGGATCGGTGACAACCCTTTAAGCTTCGACGAATGTCCGTCGATGCTGGCCAGGAACAACGGGATACCGATGCCGGCGTCCTCATGGATCATGGACTGCATGTCGGCATACAGCTGCCTGCGTTTGCCGGTATCGGTCTCGGCCCGCGCCGCCAGCAGCAGCTGGTCGAACTTGGGGTTCTTCCAGCGCGATTCGTTCCACGGCGCATCGGACTTGAAGAACTGTGTGAGGATGGTATCGGCGCTGGGGCGCGGGTTGACGTTGCCGAAGCCCACCGGGCTGTTGAGCCAGTGGCTCGACCAGTAGCCGTCGGCAGGCATGCGCTTGATGTCGAGTTCCAGGCCCACACGCTGCGCAGTCTGCTGCATCACCATCGCGATCTCCACCGAATACATGGCGGCCGGCGAGGTCACCACCGGCACCTTGCCCGTCACGCCGGCTTTGCGGAAATGGAACTTCGCCTTTTCCGGGTCGAAGGGTCGCTGCGGCAGCTCCTTGAAGAAGAACCGGTTGGTGGGGTCGATGGGCTGGTCGTTGCCGACCACCGCATAGCCGAGCGCGATCGCCTTTTTCATCTGCTCGCGGTCCTGCAGGTACTTCATTCCCATCAAGAAGTCCGGGCTCACGCCAGGACCCACGTCCTTGCGCATGATCAGGTCTGAGTATTGCCCCGATTGCGTGACGAGGATGCCGTAGCCAGGCGTACCCTTGACGCGGGCCACGGAGCGCGGGTTGACAGAGGCCACCAGGTCCATCCCGCCGGACAACAGCGCGTTGACACGCGCACTGTCGTCGGCGATTCCGACGAACTCGATTTCGTCGAGATAGGGCTTGCCGGGCTTCCAGTAGGCGCCGTTGCGCACCACGAGCGTGCGCACGCCGGGCCTGAACTCCTTGATCTTGTAAGGTCCGGTACCGATTCCTGCGCTGAAGTCGGTGGTGCCGTCCTTGACGATGAGAAAGTGGAAGGTGCCCAGGATCACCGGCAGGTCGGCATTGGGGCTGGTCAGCACCACCGTGACCTCATTCGGGCCAGTGGCTTTCACGCTCTCGATCTGCTCGGCCAGCACCTTGGCCTTCGAAGCGGTGGCGGGGTCCTTGTGGCGCATGATCGAATACACCACGTCGGCCGGGGACAATGCCTTGCCGTCGTGGAAGGTCACTCCCTTGCGCAGCGTGAAGACCCAGGTCTTGGCGTCGGTGGTGTTGAACGACTCGGCCAGGGCAGCCCGCGGCGTCAGGCTTCTATCGAGCGAGGTCAGCCCGCTGTAGACCATGTTGCAGCGCACGTAGTCGTTCTGGTTCGACTGCTTGGCCGGATCGAGCGTATCGGAGGCAGCTGCCGTGGCGACGGCCACGCGGATACGGCCACCACGCTTCGGTGTCTCTGCATGGGCCTTGACGGCCACGCCGGCCAGGCTGCCGGCCAGCGTGGCCTGCATGCCGCCTGCCAGCAGCATCGCCAGCACGTCACGCCGCGTGGCGCCGCGCTTGAGCAGATCCATCACACGAAGGCTCTCGCCGGGGCCGACAAGGTTCTCGAACTCGTTACCGCTATCGTTCATGGTTGGTGTGCTCCTGATTATTCTGAGTGGGAAACAGAGGGATCGCGGCGAGCTCAGCAGGTGCGCAAAGCTCAGCCAAGCCGGTCCTTGAGCTGGTAGTACAGCCCTACCGCCGGCAGGAACCACGGCGGGCCGAAATGCCCGGGAATGGCGGGCCAGTCGCGCTCGCGCCATGGATTGGCAGCCGCGTCGCCGGCCATCACCGCAGCCATGCGTTCGCCCATGTGCACCGACATCTGCGTGCCGTGGCCGCTGTAGCCCATGGAGTAGAACAGCCCGTCGCGCTCGCCGGCATGCGGCAAGCGGTCCTGCGTCATGTCGACCAGTCCGCCCCAGCAATAGTCGAGCCTGATGTGGCCGAGCTGCGGGAAGATCTCGGCCAGGCCGGCGCGCAGGATCTCCCCGCTGGCAGCATCCTGCTGCGGGCTGGAGACCGCAAAGCGCGCCCTGCCGCCGAACACCAGCCGGTGGTCCGGCGTGAGGCGGAAGTAATGGTGAATGTTCGCCACCGTGACATAGGTGCGGCGTTTGGCCAGCAGCGCCCGCGCCCGTTCGGCGCCCAGCGGCTCCGTGGTCACGATGAAGCTGCCGATTGGCACGATGCGCCGGCGCAGCCAGCCGAAGCTGCCGTAGCCGCCGTGGCGCGAAGCCCCGGTGGCGAGCAGCACCTGCCGGGCCAGCACCGTGCCGCGCGCGGTGTGCAGGCGGTGCACCTGGCCTTGCACGCGCTCGATGCGGCGCACGCAGGTGCCAGTGTGGATCTGTGCGCCGTGGCGCTGCGCGGCCACGGCCAGGCCTTGCGCGAAGCGGCCCATATGCATCTGGCCGCTGCGCTTGTACAGCAGGCCGCCGTGAAAACGCTCGCTCTGCACCTCGGCACGCACGCGCGCCGCGTCGAGAATTTCCACGTCGGTATCCACGCCGTCGGCAACCAGGCGCTCGGCGCTGCGCCGCAGCGCTTCCATCTGGTGAGCCTTGGTGGCGAGCTTGAGCTTGCCGTTGCGCTGGAAGTCGCAGGCAATGCCCTCGTCGCGCACGATGCGCTCCACGGTATCGACCGCGTCGTCATAGGCGTGGTACCAGCCGCGGGCGCGCTCCACGCCCACCCGGGCGGCCAGCTCCGCGTAGTCCACCGCCAGCCCGTTGTTCACATGGCCGCCATTGCGCCCCGAGGCCTCGGGTGCCACGGTGGCCCCAGCCTCCAGCACCACCACGCTTGCCCCACGTCGGGCCAGCGCCAGTGCCGCCGAAAGCCCGGTGAAGCCACCGCCGACGATGGCCACATCGACCTGCGGCGGCAGTTCGTGCGCGTCCAGTGCCAGTATTGGCACCGAATCGTTCCAGTAGGATTCAAGCTTCATGGTGGGGACGGAATTGTGGAAGGTCAGTTCAAAGACCGACGACGCCGGGCAGGCCACCGATATCCTGGATCTCGGTGTAGCGGTACGCCGCGTTGCCCGGGCCGTGACCACGGTTCACGAAAACCTTGTTGACGATGCCGATATCGTCAGCCGACATCAGGTCGTAGCGCAGGCTCGACGACACATGCAGCACATCCTCCGGGTTGCAGCCCAGCGAGTCGAGCATGTACTCGAAGGCCTTCAGGCGCGGCTTGTACGCCTGGGCCTGCTGCGCGGTGTAGACGCGGTGGAACGGCGCGCCGAGCATGGCCACATTCTTCTGGATCTGGGCGTCCGAGGCGTTCGACAGGATCACCAGCGGAATCTCCTTGGCCACCTTGGCCAGGCCGGCGGGCACATCCTCATGCGGGCCCCACGTCGGCACGGCGTCATAGTATTGCTGGCCATCGGTGTCGAAGTACTGGATCTTCCACTTCTTGCACAGGCGGCGCACGGCGTTCTTCAGCACCACTTCGTAGGGCTGCCAGTCGCCGAGCACCTCGTCGAAACGGTAGGCGCTGAAGTCGGCGATGAACTGCTCCATCTGCTCGGCAGGGATGCGATCGGCGAACAGCTCGCGCGTCATTTCGCCCATGCGGAAACGTGTAAGCGTGCCATAGCAGTCGAAGGTCACGTACTTGGGACGGAAGGTCATGGTCTCTGATCCTCAGGGTTTTCCGGTCGGCGACCGGGGTGGAGCCGCGCATTGTCCGGCGCAGGCGACAGAATTATTTCGAAGGGATTAAAGCACGCGGCCGCACCGCGTTTATATGGAAATGAGGCCGGGGCACGCGGCGAAACTGCGGTTTGTCATGGGTCCCGCGGCATGTCATGCGGTGGGCACCGCGGGAGTGCGCAGGCGAGCGATGACGCACCGCTAACGCGCCGCAGCAAAATCGATCAGCACGCTTTTGAAGCGCAAATTCGCCTCTACGGCCTGGCGCCCCAGATCCTTGCCGATGCCCGACTGGTGGTAGCCGCCGGTGGGAATCACGAAATCCGAACTGCGCCCGTAGCGGTTGATCCACACCGTTCCGGCGGCGATGCCGCGCATGGCGCGCAACGCCCTTCCGATATCGGCCGTGTGTACGCCGGCGGCCAGGCCGTAACGCTCGTGCGAGGCCAGCGCCAGGCCCTCTTCTTCGTCGTCGAAGGTTTGCACCGTGAGCACCGGACCGAAGATTTCCTCCTGCACGGCAGGATTGTCCGCGCGCACGCCCTCGATCAGCGTGGGCTGGAAAAATGCGCCGCCCGGGCCGCCGTCGAACAGGCCGCCACCGCTGCGTACCCGCACGCCCGCGCCACGTGCGCGCTCGACGATGTCGAGGATGCGCGCCGCCTGCGCTGCCGAGATGATGGGCGGCAGCGTCGCCGCGTCATCCCAGGTCGCACCGGGCCGCTGCGCGGCAAAGCTTGCCGCGACGCGCTCGACCAGTGCCTCGGCGATGCCGCGCTGCACAATCAGGCGCGAGCCCGCGACGCATACCTGGCCCGCATTGCCGGTGATGGCGCCGGCAATGATGCCGGCCAGCCGATCGAGGTCCGGCGCGTCATCGAATACCAGTTGCGGACTCTTGCCGCCCAGCTCCAGCGTGACTGGTTTGGGGCCATGCAACGCGCAACTGGCCATGATCGCGGCGCCCGTTTGCGTCGATCCCGTAAAGGTCATTTTCGAGATCAGCGGGTGGCGCGTGAGCGCATCGCCCGTGGTCCGCCCATCGCCCTGCACCACGTTGAACAACCCCGGTGGCACGCCCGCCTCGATCGCCAGCTGAGCCAGGCGCACGGCCGAGAACGGCGTCATCTCGGAAGGCTTGAGCACTACTGCGTTGCCGGCGGCAAGCGCCGCGCCCACCTTCCACGACACCATCACCAACGGGAAATTCCACGGGGTGATCGCTCCCACCACGCCATACGGCTCGGCCACCACCATGCCCAGGTTATCGTGCTGCGTGGCCGCCACGTCTCCACCGATCTTGTCGGCGTATTCGGCGAAGAATCGCAGGCCTTCGGCGGTGAAAGGCACATCCCAGGCCGAGGCAGCGCGCACCGGCCGCGTGGAGCACACGGCTTCAAGCGGCGCCAGACACTGCACATCCGCTTCGATCAGATCCGCCCAGCGACGCAGCACGCGCGCCCGCTCGCGCGGGGCACGGCGCGCCCAGTCGCTGGTGCGCCACGCCTTCCATGCGTCCTGCACCGCCGCATCCACGGCGGCGGCGTCAGCCAGCGGCAGCTCGGCATGCACCTGGTTATCGGAGGGGCGCCGCACGGGGATGCGGCCGGCATCAGGTACGAGCCGTCCGCCAATGAAATGGCCCGAGGGAACGGAGACAGTCTGGGGGTCGAATATTTGCACGGAAGGCGGGGCGCCGCGGGTCGGCACCGTTAGTGGATTCATGACTAAATGCTAGACAAGAAGGCTCAGCATTTGTCTTCGTTACGGACCGCGCTACCGCATCGAATTGCGAAACTGCCACCTCAGGCGGACGATTCTTGCATCCTACGTATAAACCCGAGGGCGTTCGGGCTCCGGCGCGGGGAACTGATGCTGCCGCTCTCCCCCACCCCTCTTCCACTTCGCGGGAGAGGGGTGCGTTGCCGTGAGCTCTCGGCGCTGTCAGGTGCGCGAGCAGGCGATGCGTGACGGTTTGTTCCGTGGCATACCGACGCGGGTCACTTCGTTGTTATCAGGCTCTAGCAACCGCACGAGGCGCCACCATGTTCTCCGGGCGCAGGATATCGGCCAGCAGCTCATTGCTGATCAGCTGCTCGGATTGCACCAGCTCCACGACGGTGCGGCCAGTCTCCTGAGCGAGCCTGGCGATGCGCGTGGCATTCTCATATCCGATGTACGGATTCAACGCAGTCACAATGCCAATCGACCGCTGAACCAGTGCGGAACACTGATCCGGGTTGGCGGTAATGCCCTCGATGCACTCATGGTCCAGCATCCGCACCGCCCGATCGAGTAGCCGGATGGAGTCAAAGAGCTTGTAGGCAATCAGCGGCTCCATGGCATTGAGCTGCAACTGACCCGCCTCGGCGGCCAGGGTCAGCGCAGCATCGTTACCTGCTATTTCAAAGGCCACCTGGTTCATCGCTTCCGGAATGACCGGATTGACTTTGCCCGGCATGATGGAGCTACCGGGCTGGCGCGCAGGGAGGTTGATTTCCGCAAGGCCAGCCCGCGGTCCGCTCGACAGCAAACGCAGGTCATTGCTGATCTTCGAGAGCCTCAGCGCGGTTTTCTTGATCAGGCCTGAGAGCAGTACGAAGTCGCCCATGTCCGATGTCGCCGCAATAAGGTTGGCTGCGGATCGGATCGGGAAGCCGGAGAGCGCCGCCAGCTCCTCAATGGCGATCGCCTGATAGCGCGGGTCGGCGTTGATGCCGGTGCCGATCGCCGTACCCCCCAGATTCACGGCGCATAGCGCAGCCGGGATGAGCGTGCGAAGCTGCTCAAGGTCCGCGGATACGGTGTCGGCCATGGCACGGAACTCCTGTCCAAGCGTCATGGGAACCGCATCCTGGAGCTGGGTGCGGCCCATCTTCAGGATGGCGTCGAACTGCTCCCCCTTGCTCGCCAGGGTCGCGGCGAGGTGGCCAAGGCTCTCCGTCAGCGGGAGATGCGCAAGCAGCAGCCCCACGCGGATGGCGCTCGGATACGCATCATTGGTCGATTGCGACATATTGATGTCGTTGTTGGGATGGAGATGCTTGTAATCGCCCTTCTCCTGTCCCAGGTGTTCCAATGCACGGTTGGCCAGCACTTCATTGACATTCATGTTCGAGGAGGTGCCCGCGCCCCCCTGGATCATGTCAACGACAAACTCGTCATGTAACGCCCCGTCAATGACTTCCGCGCATGCCGTTGCAATGGCAGCATGCTTGACGGCGTCCAGCAGGCCGTTCCGGTGATTGGCATTGGCGGCCGCATGCTTGACAAGGGCCAGTGCTTTGACAAATTCGGGATACTCGCCAAGCCGGCGGCCGGAGAGGTGAAAATTCTCCTTTGCCCGCAGCGTCTGCACACCGTAGTACAAGCTGTTATCGAGGTTGCGGACGCCCAGGAAGTCCTTCTCCTGGCGAGTGGATTGCAGTGTGGTCATGGTTTGGCTGAAGTGCTGATGGGTTGGATTAGGGCGCAACAGCACAGTGGCGCAACCATGCTGCATGGCAACAAGCTTAAGAGCAGTCATAACGACGATGGTACCGATCGCAGCGCACCGTGCGGCAGTGAATTGCGTTTTGCCGCAGCGTACAAGCAGATTGTTGGGCCGCCTCGAAAGGCTTGGCCGGCCGCCTGCGTCGTGGGGCACCCTTGCGGTCATCCCAGGGCCAGGACGTCAATTTGTCGTCGGACTGCGATATCAGTTCTGATTTCGGATCGATGCCATCGGCAAGGGATGGCACGTCGACAGCCTGCAAGCCCGCCAGCGCACAGCGTGCCGAACGCGAGCATAAATAAAGAATTTCCTTCCGTTTTCCTGCCGGTTTACGCAAGCTCCCGTTGAATATCCCCGTCTAGAATTGGCCCCATTACCCGCAGCCCTGGTACCGACCATGGCGGAATCTCGTTATCTCTCAGGAAGATCGTCATGACGACCCGGACTTTCAACATCGCCGTGATCCCAGGTGATGGCATCGGCAAGGAAGTAATGCCCGAAGGCTTGCGCGTGCTCGATGCCGCCGCCAGTCGCTTTGGTATCCGCTTGAATTTCACCCATATCCAGTGGGCAAGCTGTGACTACTACGCCGCCACGGGAAAGATGCTGCCGGACGACTGGAAGACGCAACTTTCCAGCATGGATGCCATCTATTTCGGCGCTGTCGGCTGGCCGGATACCGTGCCGGACCATGTCTCGCTATGGGGGTCGCTGCTGAAGTTCCGCCGCGAGTTTGATCAATACATCAACCTGCGTCCCGCACGCTTGTTCGAAGGCGTGCCCTGCCCGCTTGCCGGCCGCAAGCCGGGCGATATCGACGCGATCATCGTGCGCGAGAACACCGAAGGCGAATATTCATCAGTCGGTGGTGTGATGTACGAAGGCACGGATCGGGAAGTGGTGATGCAGCAATCCGTCTATTCGCGGCTTGGGACCGATCGTGCGCTGCGTTTCGCGTTCGAGCTGGCGCGGCAGCGCCAGCGCAAGCACGTCACCGTTGCCACCAAGAGCAACGGCATCGCCATCAGCATGCCATGGTGGGACGGCCGGGCCGCAGCCATGGCCGAGCAGTATCCGGACGTGAGTTGGGACAAACAGCACATCGACATCCTTTGTGCCCGCTTCGTGCTGCAGCCCCAAAGGTTCGACGTGGTGGTGGCTTCCAATCTGTTTGGCGATATTTTGTCGGACCTCGGCCCTGCCTGCACCGGCACGCTCGGACTGGCGCCTTCAGCCAACCTGAATCCGGAGCGCAAGTTCCCGTCGCTGTTTGAGCCGGTGCATGGCTCTGCGCCGGACATCTATGGGAAGAATCTGGCGAACCCCATCGGGATGATCTGGTCAGGCGCCATGATGCTCGATTTCCTCGATGCCGATGCCGGGCGGAAGGCGCACGATGCCATTCTTGCCGCCATTCAGCGTGTGCTGATCCACGGTCCGCACACCGCCGACCTCGGCGGCAATGCGTCGACAACGGAAATGGGAAAGGCCATCGCTGCCGAACTGGAAAACGCTTGACTGTGACGCCAAACAAAACAACTGCATCAGTGGCCCCGGCGGCAACGTCCTGATTCCCTCGGCGTCAGGACAAATGCTCTTGCGGCTCTTTTGCCTGACGCCAATCCACCGTATCAAAGCCCTCCGTTCAATCGAGTTGCGGTGCGCGCTGAGCCTGGCCTGGCTTTGGCATAGCCAGGGCAGGAACCTTGCGGCGCGGCAGATCCCTTCATTGCCGACGAAGCGGGTGCCAAACCGGTCGCCCGCGCATCAGTTCGCCACCGAGGGATCCGTCAGCGCTCCAGAGTCCGTCGTGCAGTGAAGAGACTTTCCCGTCAGAATGCGGTCGGCGACAGATCCAAGCCGCCGCTCGAATCGATCGAAATGCGATAACGGATCGTCGAGGCTGGATTGAGCTTTACCTCCCTCTCCTTCAACCCACCGAGACACATTGCCGAAGTCTGAGCGCCAAGAATGATCGTCCCCGGCTTGGCGTAGAACCGAGCTACTTCACCCGATCTGAGTCGCCCCACTTCCTTCCCTTCAACTGATAGGACTGTATCGCAAGCGCTGCCGTAAAACCCTTGATCTCGGGTCACGACTAACGTCGTAAACTCGCCGGGTGGCGGGCTTTGCAAACCGCTAAGTCTTTCTGAGGGTACCGGCGTCGCCTCACTCGCCGGTATGGGCGTGGTCGAGCATGCGGACGCCAGCATTGTCACCACGCAGACAGAAAGGATTTTTCTTGGTATTAACACGTGGCTCTCCAGAATGTTCCACCGCATTGAGTGTAGGAACAAAGCGATGGTTGCGGGTCGGATTTTCGTATTTCCATGAAAATCCGGTTACCCCGCCGTCGTATCTGCGCCACGAATGGTAGGCCTCTCTCCGCGGCGCGTCGTCGCCCGGATGTTAGGTCCGGTGCTGTGTGCCAGTCCCGACTCGCTAGCCGCGCACGGCACGCCGCACGATCCGTGCTGGCCGGCTGGCCGCAGTTGTTGGCGCCGTGGCGGTGGCCAGATTTGCCGGTGGCGCTGTATTCGTTCCCCCGGCATCTGGCGTCTCATGTGCGCGTGATCGTGGATTGGGCGGCGGGCTTTTCGGGGAGCGGTTCAAGCCATTAGCGGGGCGCGACATGAGGCCGACAGCCGTGTTCAACTGGGGCCGACTTCGTTCGTGAGCGGCTTGCCGCTTTCGAACTCCGTCACGCTGCGCAAGGTTGTTTCGCAAATGGCCGTCACGGCCTCGCGCGTGAGGAAGGCTTGGTGCCCGGTCACGATCACGTTAGGAAAGGTGATTAGCTGCTGCAGCACGGAGTCGTCGACGATGGTGCCGGACAGGTCGCGGAAGAACAGCCCCGCCTCCTGCTCGTACACGTCGATCGCCAGCCCGCCGAGTTGCCCGCTCCTGAGCGCCTCGATGACTGCTTCCGTGTCGATCAGCCCGCCGCGACTGGTGTTGATCAGCAAGGCGCCTGGCTTGGCGCGAGACAGCGTTTCGGCGTTGATGATGTGATGAGTCTCGGGCGTGAGCGGGCAGTGCAGCGAGATGCAGTCCGCGCTTGCGCCGATTTCTCCCTCGTCCGCGTAGCGTCCGCCAAGGGCCTCGAATTCCGGGGATGGGTACTTGTCGTAGCCGATCACGTTGCAACCGAACCCGACCATGATCTTCGCAAACACGCGGCCGATCTTGCCGGTGCCGATCACGGCCACGGTCTTGCCGCACAGGTCGAAGCCCATCAGGCCTTCGAGCGAGAAATTGAAGTCCCGCGTGCGGTTGTAGGCCCGGTGGATCTTGCGGTTGACCGCCATCAGCAGGGCCACCGCGTGCTCGGCAACCGCGTTGGGCGAGTAGTCGACAACGCGCACTACCTTGATCCCGAGCGCCTGCGCGGCTTTCAGGTCGACGTTGTTGAACCCGGTGCAGCGCAGCGCGACCAGCCTGGTGCCACCGCGCCCGAGCGCTTCCAGCACGGTCGCATCGGCCCGGTCATTGACGAAGATGCACACTGCGCCGTGGCCCGCGGCGAGGCCCACCGTCTCACTGTCCAAGGGAACTTCGAAGTACTTGAGCTGATGGCCTTCGGCCGCATTCGCGGCATCGAGATGCTGACGATCGTAGGACTTTGCGCTGAAGACGGCGATTTCCATGATGTGTCTCCGCGGCGAATCGCATGGCGCGCTTCGCCCAGGTTGCCATGCACTATCCGCCAGCCAGTGTGGCGGCGACCTGTACGAACAGGATTTTCACGATGGTCATTGACGGGAAGATCATCGAGTAGCCGAGGTCCGGCCGGTCGGTGGGCGCGACGCGGTTGGCAAAGGCAAGGATGGCGGGATTGCCGGTCGCGCCGCAGATCACGCCCACCGCCAGGTCGAACGGCAGCCTGAAGACCCAGAGGCAGAAAACCGCAGTAATCAGCAGCAGGGCAAGCAGAATCACCACGCCATAGATCAGGAAGGACACCCCGGTCACGCCGATGGTGGCGAAGAACTTCGGCCCGGATGCAATGCCCACCTGTGCGAGGAAGATGGTCAGCCCGAAGTTGCGCAGGACCAGGTTGGCCGACAGCGGCATGGTCCAGACGAACGGCCCGAGACGGCGCACCCGGCCGAGCACGAGGGCGACCAGCAGCAACGCGGCGAGCCCCAGCGCCAGCGTGCCGACGCCGGGAATCGGCACCGGGATCAGCCCCACCAGCAGCCCGAGGGCCGCGCCGATGCCGATCGAGATAAAGCTCAGCTCGGCGGTGCCCTTGATGGAGTCGCCGAACAGCGCGCGAATCGGCTTCATGTGGGCGCGATTGACCAGCAGGCCGACGCGGTCACCGAACTCGAGGGTGAGGTCATCGCGGGGCATCAGGTCCGCATCGCCGCGCCGCACATGGGCGATCGAGCAGACCATGCCTTCGGGAAAACGGATATCGCGCAGCGTGTGCCCGACCACGAGCCGGCTTGAGGCGAACACGCGCATATAGTCCAGGTCTTCGCGATGGCTCGTCATGCGGCCCGGCTGCAGTTCCCCGCACAGCGAGGTGGCTTCACGCAGCACGGCCGGGTCGGTGGCGGTCGCGAGCAGCACGTCGTTGGCCTGCAGGACCAGGTCGTCGGCGGACGGGTGGTTGTGGTGGGCGCGACGCACGGCGGCAATCGCCACCCCGTCCGGTAGGCGCGCTACCACCTCCGACAGCCGCGCGCCGATAAACGCCGGGTTCGTCAGCGCAATCTCGGCGGTCTCGATCAGCTTTGGCGGCGGCCGCACGATATTCGGCTTGAGCAGCGCGGTGAGGGCATACAGAAACAGGATCGGCCCTGCCACGCCGACCGGGTATGCGACGCTGTAGCCCACCGCGGCGCCGTCGCTCTTCATCGCCGCCATCGCGGCCTGCAGGCTTGCCGTGCTGGTGCCCGCGCCGGCGAACATGCCTAGCGACTCGTCTAGCTTCACGCCGACCAGCGGCACCAACGCAACCGCGACCAGTCCGGAGCCAACCACGCCAAGGACCGCAGCGGCGTTGGCCTTGATGCCATCGGGGCTGGTCAGACCCTTAAAAAACTGCTCCCCGTACTGGATCCCAATGCCATAGAGAAAGAGCAGCAGCCCCAGGGTGCCAAGGATGGCAGGCGGCGCGGACTTCGGCGCGAACCCGCCGATCGCCAGCCCCACGAACAGCACCGCGCCCGAACCGAGCGACACGCCCTTGATATTGATCTCGCCGACGACATAGCCCAGTGCAACCGTGAGGAACAGCGTGAGCAGCGGCTGGGTTTCGAGCAATGTCCGGACTGCATCCATGGCAGCTCCTTTCTGATGGGCAGGAGCAAGGGGGCAGCGATAAGCAACTGCGCAGGGTCACGCGCGCACTGCGCGGACGGGGATGACAGCCCTTGTTCCGGGCATGCGTTATCGAGTGCGGCTTGTATGAACCCGATCATCTTGACAGGCACCGGCCGGCACGGCGGCAACCACCGGAATGCCCCTCGAAAATATACGATGCGCCGCACGAATTCAAGAATTGAAGCGGCGCGGCAGCGGGGCTACCAAACTTCCCAACTCTGCCAAACCTGCAATCGGCCCTCCGCCAGCCTGCGGCGGGACGCGCGAGCGGGTCGCTGCGGTTGTGGCGGTCATTGCGTCGGCGCCGCGATCGCCTCCCGGGTATGCCTGGCGATCATCAATTCCTCGTTGGTCGGAATAACCCAGACAGGCACACGTCCAGAGGCCGCGCTGATGCGCGGTCCGTCGCTGGCATTCGTCGCGGGATCGACGCTCACCCCGAGCCATGTTGCCAGCCGGCATACGCGTTCGCGGATTGGCGCAGCATGCTCGCCAATGCCGGCGGTGAAGACCAGCGCATCCAGTCCCTGGGCCGCGGCTGCCAGCGAACCAAGCTCCCGGGCAATACGGTATGCGTACAACTCGACGGCAAAGTGGGCTTGCGGATCGTCGCTGGCGAGCAGCGCGCGCATGTCGCTGGACAGGCCGGAGACACCGAGCAGGCCGGACTTGCGGTAGATAAGGTCCTCGATGGCGCGGGCATCCATCCCGAGTTCGCTGATCAGGTACAGGATCACACCCGGATCAAGGCTGCCGCAGCGCGTTCCCATCGGCAGGCCGTCCACCGCGGTAAAGCCCATGGTGCTGGCCACGCTGCGTCCCGCCACCAGCGCGCACATGCTGCTGCCATTGCCGAGGTGGGCCACAACAGTGCGGCCCGCCGCCGCGCGTGCATCGACCCTTGGCAGGACACTGGCGATGTACTCGTAGGACAGTCCATGGAAGCCGTAGCGCCTGATGCCTCGCGCGGTTACCTCCGCGGGCAATGCGAATGCCTGTGCCACTTCCGGCTGCGCCCGGTGGAAGGCGGTGTCGAAGCAGACCACTTGGGGCAGTTCCGGGCGCCTCTCGGCAAGGATGCGGATCGGTTTGAGATTGTGTGGCTGGTGCAGGGGTGCGAGCGCACATAGCGTGTCCAACTCTGCCAGCAGCGCGTCGGTCACCCTTTCCGGCTGGGTGAAGCGTACCCCGCCGTGCACCACCCGGTGCCCGACCGCGCTCAGCGTATGCCCTTCCCCATGGCCGCGCAGGAAGTCTGCCAGGAAGGCAATGGCACCCTCGTGCCCGAGCGCGGTACCGGCGTCCCACCGCCTGGTCTCGACCTCAGCGCCCACGGCGTCGGTGGCGTGGAATGCCGGTGCCGCGTAGAGCCCTTCGATGCTCCCGCGCAGCACCAGCCTCAGTGAGTCGTCATGGGTATCGTAGGCACAGTACTTGATGCTCGATGAACCCGCATTCAGGACCAGAATCAATTCGGCCATGGCATCACCCCGCCACCTGGCTGGATTCCCGGCGTACCTTGGCCACCAGCACGGCCACCGCGCAGGACGCCAGCCGGGTAGTGACGGAGTCGGCACGGCTGGTCAGGATGATCGGCACCCGCGCGCCCAGCACGATGCCCGCGGCGTCGGCGCCGGCCAGGAAGGTCAGGCTCTTGGCGAGCATATTGCCGGCGTCCAGGTCCGGCACCAGCAGGACATTGGCGCGCCCCGCCACCGGCGAGTCGATCTTCTTGATCCGCGCCGCATCCAGGTTGATCGCGTTGTCCAGGGCAAGCGGTCCGTCGACTACCGCGCCGGTGATCTGGTGGCGGTCGACCATCTTGCACAGGGCAGCTGCATCGAGCGTGGACGGCACCTTCGGGTTGACCGTCTCCATCGCGGACAAAATCGCAACGCGCACCTCCTTGACCCGCAATGCGTGGGCCAGGTCGATCGCGTTCTGCAGGATGTCGGCCTTCTCGGCGAGCGTCGGCGCTATATTGACGGCGGCGTCGGTGACAATCAGAGCGTCCTCATGCCCCGGCACATCCATCACGAAGCAGTGGCTGATGCGCCGGGCGGTGCGCAAGCCGCTGTCGGCCTTGACCACGGCCCCCATCAGCTCATCGGTGTGCAGACTGCCCTTCATCAGGGCCTCGGCCTTGCTTTCGCGCACCAGCTGTACGGCTGCCGCCGCTGCCGCGTGACTGTGCTCGGCGTCGACGATCGGGTAATCGCGGATATCAAGGCCGGCTGCGCGCGCAGCGTCCTCGATGCGGGAACGTGGCCCGACCAGGATCGGCGCGATCAGGCCCAGCCGTGCGGCCTCCACCGCGCCTTCAAGCGAAGACTGGTCGCACGGATGCGCCACCGCGGTAGGCGTGGGCGGGATCGTCTTGCAGTAATCAATCAGACGCTGGTACTTCTCATGCTTGGCGTTCACGGTTTGCTCCTGCGTCAGGGTCATTGGTGTCGGTCGCCCGCGATGCAGGCGACCCAAGGCGCGCTAGGACGCGCGCTTGAGCGCGACGGCCGTGCCGCGCACGCGCTCCGGCTTGGCGCCAAGCACCGTGTGGATCTTTTCGAGCATGGCTGCCTGCTCGGGCGTGGGGGTGGTGCCAAGCAGGCGCTCATCGGTACGCAGCTTCTCCGCCAAGGCCTGCAGCCGCTGCCGGTCGGCATGATTCCTGAGTAGCGTCGGCAGGGTCTCAAGCGCCTGCTCGGGCGCGTACCGCGCGATCAGTTCCTGCTGACCGCGGATCTTGCGCCAGGCGTCGGGCGCCAGTTCCGGCAGCAGATCCGCATAGTCCGTCACCAGTTCCTTGCGCAACTCCAGCCTGGACAGCGGCAGTGGTTCGCCCTTTCGGCTCAGCAGGCAGGCGAGCCGGGCGATGGCCTCGGCGTATCCGCCACGCCCGACTGCGGCCAGCGCCGTCTTGACTTCCGGCAGGTCCTGCGGGGCGGTAGCGGCCGATGTGCCCGCGCGGGCGGGAGGCTCGCTCCCTGACAGGAACGGAAACAGGTTGGCGTACACGTTGAAGAATGTGTACTCAGTCATGGCATCGCGCACGGCCCGGTAGGCGTCCAATCCCGCGCTGAGGATTTCCGCCCCCGCTTGTTCCTGCTGCCGCAGCGGATGGTCCGGGTCCAGCGCCTGCCGGCTGGACCTGGCCGCGTCGGCCGCGGGCTTCAACCATGCCATCCACGGGTTCAGGTCCGAAAATAGCCAGTTCTGCATGCGCAGCGGATGGAATTCGCGCAGCACCCGCGCTGTCATTTCGTTGGACATGGCCTGGACGTAAGGCTGCGCAAACAGCTCGTAGGCGCGCTGCGTGAAGTCCGACAGATTGGCGACTGCCTCGAACGGCTTTTCGTCCACGCGCTCAAAGCGGTTGAGCCTGCTGGCGATCTCCTCGAGCGTGCGCTCCTCGAACTCGACCTCGTACGCCACGCCAGCGCTGCCCTTGCGCTCATGGATCCGCATGGCGTAGAGGCCCGGCGGAAGCAGCTCGATGCTTTTGAGCACCGAGACGATCTGCGCGTGCTCCTTCTGCGCGACCTTGCCGGAGACAAAGATGCCGAGATGGCCGACGCTCCGGTGCATCAAGCCGACGATCACTTGGCCGCGGGCCTTGATCTCCTCGGTGCTGCCGTAGATGTCCACGACCCAGTTAAAGGCCTGCTGCGGGGGGGTGATGTTGTCGCCCATCGAGGCGAACAGCACGATCGGCGAGCGGATTTCGCGCAGATCGAACGCCTTGCCACCGGCCCCCTTGACATCACCGCTCCAGAGTTTGTTGCCGACGAACAAATTGCGAGTGATCCATTCGATCTCCTCGCGGTTCATCAGGTAGTAGCCGCCCCACCAGCGCTCGAATTCCAGGAAGCGCGGCGGCTCGGTATCGACCTTCCTATACAGGTTGTAGTACTTGTCCCAGAGACTGTTGGCTGGATTCAGGTTCTCGAAATTCTGCACCAGCCAAGCGCCATCGAACTTGCCGTTGCCGAGGTCCGCCGTGTACGAGGCCAACCAGGTCCCACCCAGCAGTCCGCCGGAATAGCGCATCGGGTTGTCGCCTTCGCCCTCGCTCCAGGCACCACTCCAGTACGACATGGGCGCGCCGTTGATCACGATGGGCCCGGTGTCATCCGGGTCCGAGGCGCCCAGCATCATCGCGGCCCAGCCGCCCTGGCAATTGCCGATGATGGCTGGCTTGGCGCTGTGCGGATGCAGCGCGCGCACCCGCTTGATGAACTGTTGCTCGGCCTCGCATACGTCCAGCAGGGTCTGTCCCGGCTCGGGATCGCGAAAGAAGATGACGAAATAGACCGGGTGGCCGGCCCGCAAGGCCACTCCCACCTGCGAGTCGTCCTTGAAGCCGCCGATGCCCGGGCCGTGACCGGCGCGCGGATCGATGATGACATAGGGGCGGCGGCTGTCATCGATCGTGACGCCATCGGGCGGAGTGATCTTCAACAGCGCATAGTTGACGGGCCGTTCCAACTGACGCCCATCCGAGACGGTCTCGTAGCCAAAATGCAGGACCGGCTTGAGGCCCTGCATGGTGTTTTCGACAAAGTTGTTGCCCCGTTGCCTTAGCGTGTCCCAGAACAGGATGGCACGCTGCATGCTGTCGATGGCATAGGCATAGCCGCTCATCGGGTCCATGTTGGCCATCGGTTCGGTCGGGCGGGCGTCTGGATTCCCGACCGCTTGCTGCACGCGGCCGCTATATGTCTCCCGCGCATTCTCCAGGCGCTTTTGAAGCACCATGCCGGTCTTGAGGCCGACTTCGCGTGCGTGAACCAGTTGCTTTGCCAAATCCATGCCGTTCTCCGCTAGAAGTTCTGAAACACTGCGGGCGAGGCAAGCGCGACGGGTCACCGCGGCTGCACCGCATTGACCGCGCCCTGGCCGCGGACGCAAGCAAGGGCTGCCAGCATGGCTGGCGGACCCGGCCGGTTCTGAGGCGCTACCTGGCCGCAGCCGGCTGTACGGACACTGCAACGGCCTCGGTATAGACCGCTTCGACCCGGTCGCCCTTCTTGATGCCGTTGAGGCGTGCCGGCTCCCCTACCAGCAGGACCACGGTGCGTCCCTTTGGCCCCTTCAGGGTGACGGTCCTGGCGCTAGTGTCGAAGGCAACGACGTCAGCCGTGACGGTCACTTCCCGGCCGACCATGCCGCCCGGCTTCGCACCCGGCGCAGCGCGCTCTGAGATCTCGCGCTCATGCATGGCAAGCGGTCCACTGCTCTTCTTGAGGCTCATGGTCAGCGCTTCCCTGTACTCGATCGTGACAGTGTCGCCGACCTTGAGCTGCTCGAAGTTCCTGGCCTCCGGCCCCACGACGAGATCCTTGGTCTTGCCGTCGCCGGATTTCAGCCAGACCGTCCGCGTCGGCGCATCGATCTTGGTGATCGTGGCGGTGAGCTTCGCGGTGCCGGTCGCAGTCGCCCCTTCAGGCGACTGCGTGACATCCACGCGGGTTTCGGGTTGCGCCCACGTTGCCGTGGTTGCCACCAGCATTGCCGCCGCGGTCAGTAGTGTCTTGCCTTTCATGCCATCCTCCGTTTGCTAGCCTTGCAGCAGGTCACCAGCCAACGCTTCCGGTCGCGCCTCAACTGAAGCGCTCTCTCATCACAAGCGCACTTAGCTTGTGGCCTCTCCAGAACATGTCGTGGATACGGCCTTTGAGCTTTTCCAGGCTTACGTCGTCGAGCGTGTCGAAGGTCAGCCTGACAGCGGGTCGGGTGCCGTCGCCTTCCATATGCTCAATGCTGTGGTATTCCGGAAATCCGTATTTCACCAGGAAGGCGCGGATTTCCTCATCCGTGGCTTCGGGGTCGAGGTTTCCAAGCAACAAAATAGACATGACTCACCTCCGCAGTTAGGCCAGTCGTCGGTGCCGTCAACAGCATCGACGACGGCAGGCAAGCCGCGTGTCATGGCGTAACCTGGACCGGGCCCGAGTGGAATGACTTGATCGCCGCCCGGTAGCGGTAGCCATGGTAGTGAGCGCAATGGGTGCCACCAGCGCCTCGAGTTTCCATGACCAACCTCCCTCTTCCGATTGGCGAGCATCGTACGGCTGCACGTCATGCCCTCGAGGCAGTCAATGACTGCCGGCGGAAGCGCGGCAGCCAGGCCCCGATGTGCGTCTTGTTCCGAACTCTAACGTTAGCCCCGGACGCAACAGAACTGAATCTTTTCGGATGACGAGATAAGAAAAATTTCGCCCACGGACCGCAGGATGAATGACCAATCCTATCGGACTCTGCGTGCGCTGACCGAGAAAGAAGTCTACGAGGCACTTGCGGGGGCTGGACCAAGCAGGATATTTCGCTTTGGCCTACCGCGCGAGCCCATCCAGAATTTTGACGGACGCGGCGGGCGCGACGGGACCATGATCATCGCCCAGGCCATCGGTGGCGACGCGCGGAGCAGGCCGGCCAACGGATGCTTCTGCCTTGACTAGCTTGACGTCACGTTGGGCGTGTCTCCTGTGCGCGGCTTTACTGAGGCAGTTCACTTGGAACCGCAACGTGAGTACTTCAATTGCACGGAGTACCTGGGAGAGTCGTTCCATCAATGGTTTTCCCATGACATAAATCACTCGGGGTAGCGGCAACGCCCTCCGAGTTCAGCTCTCGGTCGAGGGGCAGTTTGCCGATTTTGGTGCAGCAAGAGCGAAACTCAGTCGAAAGTGCTGGAGTATTCGTCATAGCGGGAGAAGCCACGGCGGGTTGCTGAGGCGTCGGGCCGCTTTTGGCCACCGAGGGCTGGTCGGGTTGTTCAGATGCCGGGCCAATCTTTCTCGCTGGAGCAGTCTTCGCTGGCTGTCCGGTTGCTGGGACACTCCCCGTCGCCGGACGAACCCTTGCAGGTGGCTCGGGTGTCGGGACGATTTTTGTCGCGGAAGATGGTTGGATAGGTCGGTCTGCGTTCGGGCCTGTCGACGCAGGAGAGACGCATTGGCCCATCTGGCAAATGCGCTCGCCTTTGCACTGCATGTCATATTCGCATCCAACTGCACCGGCGTGCGGCGCAGTCCCCACGGCGATTGACAGGGCGAGGAGCAAGCCTGGCGCTTTCATCTCCAGCTTCACCTCCTCCTCTACGTTCGGTGATTGGCAGGCTGCTC
The DNA here is from genome assembly GCF_059419025.1 of Cupriavidus sp. GW821-FHT07C08. Taxonomy (NCBI): domain Bacteria; kingdom Pseudomonadati; phylum Pseudomonadota; class Betaproteobacteria; order Burkholderiales; family Burkholderiaceae; genus Cupriavidus; species Cupriavidus sp. GW821-FHT07C08. Next base: position 28,109 of record NZ_JBWKQZ010000043.1, on the reverse strand, counting down.
GGCCCTAGCGCAAGCCAGACTTGACCTTTCGTAGTCTTAGGGGGCCATGTAAGGTGATGGCACCCTATATCGCAAGACGATGCGACCCCACGAATGCTCATTCCGACGGAGGGCGACACCCCTAGTATGGAATGTTCAAACAGTGAGCGCCACCCGAGCTGCTCGGCTCCATTGCCGGGACGAGAGCAAGCATGCCACTGAGTGCGGTACGCCGGGGTTCCGGCCGGACCATGGCGGCGCCATACCGCATCCGATGTCGTACTGGCAGCAAGGGCTTCAGTGGCAGGCTATCTGCGGCGACACGCCGGACCGACTTTGCAATTCGGGACATGCCACTGGATCAAAGGGAGCGGGAGTGGCATCCGACGGCGCAGGCAAGTTGTCGCCAACGCTGCACCTAGCACCTACTCTCGCTGCCTTAAAGCGCAAGCGTCACCACGCGCAGCGTGGCATCGTCTGGACATGCTAAATCGGCAAATCCAAAACGTTTAGCCAGTCGCCGCATCGCGGTATTCGACGACAAAACATACCCTTCCATGCATCGATAACCGCGGCTTCGAGCGATGTCGATCAGTGTACCCAGCAGTCGGCTAGCCAGGCCGAGCCGATGCCAGTCATCGGCGACAGTCACCGCAAACTCGCAGGTATCGCTGCCCGGCGCCCCGGCGTAGCGTGCTCCACCCACAATAGACGACACCTTGTTTTCCGTGGCAAGCGCTACCAGCGCAAACTCGCGCTCAACCGACGGATGCGTCGCTTGTTCGAGCATCGCTTCCGGCAGTTGTTGCATGGCAGCCATGAATCTGGCGTAGCGCGCATCGGCAGAAAGCCTGTTGAATGCCGCCAACAGGCCGACCTTGTCGTCTTCGGTAATCTCCCGCACCAGCACTTCCCGTCCATCGCACAAGGGCACGTTGAACGGCACGAAGTTTGTCGCGTCAGACTTTTCTTGCATGGCAACGGTGTCGTAAGGAATGAATGCGAGTTCGTTGAATGGCCCCCCGCAACGTTTGATAGTAGCTGATCCGTCGAATCTGCGCGGGTTCCTTCGGAACCTAACGGATCGTGATAAGGCCCCGTTATCGTGCCTTATCCCCTCCTCCCGCGTTGCTGCGTCACCTTCATCCGAACGCCGCTCGCTGAGGCACCCCGTTGCTTGTCCGAGTGGACGGGAAACGCGACGTCGGCATCCGCCAAGAGCCAACCGCTTTGCGGCTGACGGCTCGTTGCCAGCTCCCACGAAAGTCAGCGTGACTTCGGTGGGCGGAGGCGGGTTGGGAGGCGGACAGCGCACCGTGCGCAAAGTTGCCTTGCATTGCTGTGCGATTCGAAGCTGCGGAAGTCGACGATCCAGCGCACCTGCGCCGCTCGGATCCTTGTCATAAAGAGGAAAGTGCGAGGCGTGGAAGGGAAAGCGGAAATCTGCGCCAGGCCAGATGATTCAATCGTCGCGAAGGATACTTTTCGTGATTTGACAGTTTCCCCTCCCTGGGAAGCTCCAGCCGTCAGGCAAGTCCGGGCGTCAATAGCCCAAGGTGGCAGTCGAGTCCGGTTGTTCAGGATCCGCTGCCGCTGCCACTACTGCGCGAAACAGCTTTCTCATCTGGTTCGACTTTCTCAAGATTCACATCTCAACCTGGAGATCCATCAACATGAACTTCCTTGACGGCCACCTGTATCCCGAGAACCAGCAGCCTCTGATCATCACCGCCGCTCCTTACGCGCCGGGCTGGATTCCTTCGGACTTCCCGGAAGATATCCCTGTCACCATGGCGGATCAGATCCAGAAGGCAGTGGATTGCTACGAAGCCGGTGCGCGAGTGCTGCATCTGCATGTGCGCGAAGAAGATGGCAAGGGCAGCAAGCGCCTGTCCAAGTTCAACGAACTGATCGCTGGAGTGCGCGCCGCCTGTCCGGAAATGGTCATCCAGGTGGGAGGTTCAATCAGCTTCGCGCCTGAAGAGGGCCAAGGCGCCAAATGGCTTAGCGATGACACGCGCCATATGCTGGCCGAACTCGATCCGAAGCCCGACCAGGTCACGGTGACCGTCAACACGTCGCAGATGAATGTGACCGAGCATGCTGGTGTTGACGACTTCAAGGGCGTTTCGCGGGGATTCCCGCACCTCTATTCAACCTACAAGGACATGGTCGTGCCCTCGAACCCCAGCTGGTTCGAGGAGCACGTTCGACGTCTGACAGCCGCTGGAATCCAGAGCGAGTTCCAGTGCTACAACATCAACAGCTTTGAAACGATTGAGCGGATGATTCGCCGCGGTGTATACAAGGGCCCGCTGGTGATGAACTGGGTGGCGATCAGCGGAGGCATGGACCAGGCGAACATCTACAACCTGGCAAACATTCTGCGTGCTGTGCCGGACGGAGCCGTGGTAACGGTGGAGAGTTCGGTGCTGAATGTGCTGCCCATCAACATGATCGGCATGGCTTTGGGCCTGCATGTGCGGTGTGGCATCGAGGACGTACTCTGGAACCAGACCCGCACGGGCAAGATGAGCACCGTCGAGCAGATCAAGCAATTGGTGCGTATTGCCGGCGAATTTGGTCGTCCCATTGCGACCGCGCAGCAGACCCGGGAGATCCTGCAGCTTGGGGTGTTCTATGACACGGTGGAAGAGACGCTTCAGAAGAACGGCTTCGCACCCAATCGTAACGGTGGCCACCAGGGCTTCCTGCGCAAGTTCGAATGCATGTGAGAAGCCCCGTGGGGGACTGACAGCGTATGGTGCAAGAGTCGACCAGTATTTTCCGGAGACACACTCAAGCTGAAGCTGCAGTTCCCCCAGTCGGACGGGGTCACGACCTTTCTCAATACAGGAGTCCGTCATGCTCCAAAAGCAAGCGAACTTACCCTCCCGGGGCTAGCAACGGATCGTAGAGCTGGCCAAAGCCGAAGGCTGATCTGGGCCCTCGCTTCAGGCAGTGCTCAGCCAACAGCTCAGGCAGCCATTATCGCGCTGCGCTTCGTGCCAGCGTTGCTCATACCGCCATTGACGTTGCCCTGCTGCCAGGGCGACGCAGGTGGCAAGAGCACAGGTTGACCGATAGTCAACAAAACAAATACATGGAGGTAGACAATGGCATTTCGAATTCAAAAGCTGGTTGGGGCCACGGTGGGCACGGCAGCGCTTCTGGCGTTGTGCGGTTCAGGGCGGGCTCAGGAAGCCTGGCCCGCGCGCCCGGTTCAGATGATCGTAGCCTCGTCGGCAGGATCGGGAACCGATGCCCTCGCACGCGTGATGGCGCAACGCCTGTCGGTCGCTCTGAAGCAACCCGTCGTTATTGAAAACCGGCCGGGTGGCAGTGGAGTCATTGGGACAAACGCTGTCGTCAAGGCGCCAGCCGACGGATACACAATCCTTTACACCACGGCATCGAACCAGGTCATCGCCCCGGCCGTATTGAAGACCATTCCCTACGATCCGAAGAAGAGCCTAGTACCGATCGCCCAGACGGCCGAGGGTGGCGTGGTGTTACTGGTGAGTACGGATCTGCCAGTCAGCAACCTGCCGGAGCTCATTCAGCTGGTGAAGGCGAATCCGGACAAGTACAGCTACGCCACGTGGTCCACCGGATCTTCAGGGCAGCTGACGATGGAGTGGCTCAAGAAGCAGACCGGTATGAAGACCGACCACGTCGCGTATCGGACTTCGAATCAGCTATTGACCGACCTGGCCTCAGGTGTCGTGAAAATTGGTTGGACCGATCCGAGCGCGCCGGTCCCCTTCCTGCGTTCCGGAAAGGTTCGTGCCATTGCCATTGCAGGCAATATGCGCGCACCGCAGCTCGCCGAGGTGAAGACCATGGGCGAACAGGGCTACAAGTTCGATGCGGTGGGCTGGTTCGGCATGTTCGCGCCGGCGGGAACCAACCCGGCGATCGTGAAGAGGCTGGCCGATGAAGTCAACAAGGTCCAGGCGTCCCCTGAGCTCGCAGCCATGATGAAATCCATGAACTTTGGGCCGCCGCCTGTGAAGACCTCGGTGCAGTTCGGCGAAACTGTCGGCCACGATCTGCAGGTCTGGTCGAAGATAGCGGCCGATGCAAAAATCCGGCTCGATGAATGAACCGTACTGTGCACGGGGACGCTGTCAGCTTGCTGGTAACCAGGTAGAGAACTGCAGCAGGTGAGGGGAAGCGGACGGAGCCGGCTCTTGAGGCGCGCACTTTGCCCATCGGGCCATCCGTCAGCATTTCGCTCTGAGGCGACACGCGCTGCGCGCGTTCGCCCTACCGCAAATAGCTCGCTACTCGCTTCTCGGCCTGGCGCGAATTCACCGGACTCCCCCAAATTCCGTCTGCCGCCCTCTGAGCATTGGCCCCGTTAGCCAGGAGCCCGGTTCGCGCTAAGTTGCCAACGCTGGAGGCCTAGAATCATGAAACTTGGCTGGCATCGCTCGCCCGCGAAGGCGCTGTCTGTCGGCGCACGGTGCCGCTTGCGGCCCGGCTCTCCTTGGGGCTGCAACCGAATTGCACGTGATACCAGCGCGAGAATCCGCTTAGCGCGGCAAAACCGAGCAGGGTCGCCACTTCAGTCAACGGACGATCGCTCTCGATGACATGACGCGTCGCGAGCTCCATGCGGATTTCATTAACGATGGACGAGAAGCTCTGCCCCTGTTCCGCCAGTCGGCGCTGAACCGTGCGGCACACCACATTCAGGTTTTCGGCCACGTGTTCCATGCTGCAGCGCCCACTGGGCAACAGTAACAGGATCGTGCGCCGCACATCCTCTAGCATTGTCGCCTGATGCGACCTGGCAGCCTCGTCGATCAGCTTCTGCGCGTAGCGCACCATAGCCGGATCGGCCCCCGGGTTGCGCGCATCGAGATCTGCTTTCGAGCAGATGACGCCGTTGAAATCCCAATCAAATTCGGCGTTAGGGCCAAAAAACCGTTGGTGCGTACTGAGGTCACGTGGCGCCGGGTGCTCGAAGCATACTCGCTGGGGCTGCCAGTCTGGGTTGAGGAGTTGGCGTATCAAGCGCACCATGACGCCTAGCGCTAGCTCAACTCTTTGACGAGTTGGCTGATGTACCTTTCCAGCTATTAGTGCCTCGCGAATAATGACCAGGTCACCACATTCTTCGACTGCCAGCGACTTCGCACCGTTGAGCATCGGTTGGTAGCGCATTAGCATGCCAAGCGAGTCGCGCAGCGTTGCCTGGTCTCGGATCAGCATTCCTACTGCCCCAAGATTGGACAAGAGGCGCGACTCGGCCATACACAACCCGAAACTCTCGTTGCCTGACATGGTTGCGGAGGCCTGGAGAAGGCGTCCGAAACGCTCGACTGGAATCATGAGGTCCGGCTCTCGAAGTACGCTCGGACTTAACCCTGCGTCAAACAGCATCCGCACCGGGTCCAGCCCGGCGGCACGAGCGACCTCGCTGTAGTTGGTCAGGGCTCCTGCGCGGACAAGTAATGACATCGAAAACTGACGCGGAAAAATGACAGATCATGTCGGCTGTGCATCGAGGTCGCAGACGCAAAGCGCAGCAATAGCAGGCTCTGCGACCATCTGCAATGACGCATGCGGCGCCTCGAGGCGAGCTCGCCACACCTCGCTCAGAATTGCTGGATCAGTTCCTCTGCCAGCGGCCACGGCCCATATCCATCTGCCGGTCCGAGATGCCCCACGTTGCCTGCATCGACGAAAAGGCTGCCCCAGGCCTGCGCCAGCTCGCGGATGCGTTCGAACTTCCCGAGCGGATCATTGCGGCTCGCAACCACAATGCTCGGGAATTGCAGACGCCGCCGCGGGACCGGGATCCAGCCCTCGTCTGCCAGCGTCTGCGGATCCTTGTAGCCGGCGGGCAAAGGACTGTCATAGTCGGTCGGCCCGGCAAGCAGGACACCCTGCACGGCGCGCTCTGTCTCCTCTGCCCAGTGAACGGTGATCAGGCAGCCCACACTATGGGCAACAAGGATGACCGGCCCTGCAATGCCGCTTACTACGCGGTCAAGGTTCGCCACCCTGGCACTGCGCAACCTCTTGTCCTGATCGATCTGGGGCACAATGCGCACCGCTCGCCCCTGCTGCTGCAAACGCTCGGCCAGCAGCGATTGCCAGTGCTCCGGCATGTGATCGCGAAAGCCGGGAACAATCACAACCGTTGGCTGATTTCCGGATGTCATGGGATTCATACTCCTCGTTTGGTTTGATGACTCGCCAACGCAGTCTTGTTCGACAGCGAGTACCGCAGATGGTCGCCAATCCCGTACACTCGCACGGCGGCCGATGGCTTTGGTTTGTTTCATGCGCGCCTATTGTTGCCGGCGGCATGACCTATTCCGTATCGCACCGAACAACAACGGTGCCAAGCTTGGTGCCCGCTTCGACAGCCAGATGAGCCTTCACTGTGTCTCGCAAGTCGAACACGCTGTCGACAGCGTGAATTGCATCCGGGACATCTTTCATCCAGCGCGACAATCCCTCCTGGGCGATCCAGCGCATCTCGTAGGTGAACCCCGGCAGGTATAGCCCCTGCAGGCAGAGATTCTTGCGAATCAGCGTGGCCAGAGGAAGTTCCGGCTCGAGGCCGGCGCCGCTGGCATACGAGACCCACAGCGCATGATTGGCGGCGACCTGCAGGCACAGTCTTGAATTGTCGACAGCATTGACATCGACAATATGATCAACGCCTCGTCCCTCGGTGGCATCGAGAATTTGCTGCGCGGCATCTGGTGCGGTGTAGTCGATCACTGCATCGGCGCCGCCGAGTCTGGCGTGGACCGCCTTGGGTTCGGAGCTGGCGGTGGCAATGACATGGGCGCCTCCCCATTTGGCGAGCTGTACCGCGTAGTGCCCGACGGCTCCCGCACCGCCAGTCACAAGGATGTACTTGCCTCTGATCTCTCCACGCTGAAACAGGCTGATATAGGCGGTCATAGCCGGAATTCCCAGGCATGCGCCCTGCGCGAAGTCGAGGTGCTCCGGCAGCGGTGACGTCAACTCGTGCGGAAGGCAGATGTATTCCGCCGCAGTACCAAAAGCACGCCCTCTCTGTCCGAAATGCAGCCAGACTCGCGAGCCGAGCAGCCTGTGGTCGACGCCGTCCCCTAGCCTGTCGATCACACCCGCCCCATCGCTATTCGGAACAATGCGCGGGAACTCCATTCCGCCATGCATGCGTCCCGCGCGCCGGTTTGCATCCGCCGGGTTGACCCCCGACGCGTGGAGTCGCACGCGTACTTCGCCGGGTGCCGGTTGCGGTGTGGGCAGCTCGCCGAATTCCAGCACCTCCGCGGCCGGTCCTTGTTTCTCGTACCAAATCGCCTTCATGATGCCCTAGTCCAATTGCGCAGAGAGAGCAGCAGGTGATCCTGCCGGCCAGCTTGCGAATCAATAGGGGATATCGCCCACGATGCCGGCGCGCTCCAGCTTGCGCGGTGCCGGAAAGTAGTCGTTGACGGCGTAGTGCTGTGTGCTGCGGTTGTCCCAGACCGCAACGTCGCCCTCCTGCCATGCCCAGCGCACCTGATATTCGGGAATGGTGGCGCGGCTGGTCAGGTAGTTGAGCAGCAGAGAGGCGCCGGGCGACTTGTCGATGCCGTAGCGCACATTGTCCGGCGTGCTGTAGTTGGTGAAGTGCGTCGTGAACGAGGCGCCGACGAACAGGATCTTTTCCCCGGTCTCCGGATGGGTGCGTACCACCGGATGCTCCACGGAAGGATGATCCTGGGCCAGCTTTGCGCGGTTTTCCGGCGTCATGACCGCGCCGAAGCTGTGTTCGATGCTGGCCCTGGCGCGCAGGCCGTCAATCTTCTTCTTGATCTCTTCCGGCAGCTCCTCGTACGCCCTCACCATGTTGACCCAGATAGTGTCGCCGCCGATCTCGGGACATTCGATGCAGCGCAGCACTGCCCCCATGGCCGGATTGGGGCGCCACAGGCCGTCGCAGTGATAGCTGTTCTCGAAGCTGTGCGGGTTGTCGCTGCGGTAGACCTTCACCAGGCCCGGATGCTCGGGAACACTGCCGACAACCGGATGGTCTTCCAGCTTGCCGAAGCCGCTCGCGAAGGCCACGTGATCGGCGCGCGTGATCTCCTGCTTGCGAAAGAAGAGGACCCTGTGCTTGAGCAGCGCCGCCCGGATCTCGGCGAAGAGCGCCGGATCGCGCGCCGCCTCGCCGAGGTTGACGCCAGAAATCTCGGCCCCGATGGCGGGGGTGATTTGCCTGATCTTCATGTTTCCGTCTCCTGCGGCTTGGTGAATTTACGGACCGTTCAGTGTCCGGCTTCTTGTGGGCAAGTATCTGGCGTCCCCGGCCTCCCTGCTTACTTTGCTGGGACATTTGCTTACCAATTCGCGACATTCAGGGCACGGCCGCAGCCAGCTACGGCAAAGTTTCCTAACATTGCGTCGTCGCACAAAGCAGTTCATTCCCCAGCCAGAGAACGAAGGACATCTACCATGGCAGCACCCCAGAGCAAGGTTATCGTCACGTGCGCCGTGACCGGCGGCATCCACACTCCCACGATGTCGCCTTATCTCCCCATTAGCGCGCAGGAAATTGAAGAAGCGGCTGTTGCCGCGGCCGAGGCCGGCGCCTCGATCGTCCATCTCCATGCCCGCAAGCCGGAAAATGGCCAGCCCTCCCAAGACCCCGCGCTCTTTCGTGAATTCCTTCCGCGCATTGCGGCTCGCTCCGACGTGGTGATCAACCTCACGACGGGCGGCGCCCCCAACATGCTCGTCGACGAGCGCCTGCAGCCGGCGCTGCAGCTCAAGCCCGAGGTTGCCTCGTTGAACATGGGGTCAATGAATTTCGGGCTGTATCCGATGCTCGCCCGGCACAAGGAGTTCAAGTACGACTGGGAGCGTCCCTATCTGGAGGGTTCTGAGGACCGCGTCTTCCGCAACACGTTCAAGGAGATCCGCTACATCCTGGAGTCGTGCGCTGACAATGGCACCCGGTTCGAGGTTGAATGCTACGACACCAGCCATCTCTATACCGCTGCGCACTTCGCTGACCGCGGCATCCTCAAGGCGCCGTTCTTCATCCAGTCGGTGTTCGGGCTGCTCGGTGGCATCGGCACGCATCCGGAGGACGTCATGCATATGCGCCGCACCGCCGAGCGCCTGTTCGGCAAGGACTACTACTGGTCCGTGCTCGGCGCCGGTCGCAGCCAGATGCCGATTGCGTCGATGGCGGCTGCCATGGGCGGAAACGTCCGCGTGGGACTGGAGGACTCGCTGTGGGAGGGTCCGGGCCGGCTGTCCACCAGCAATGCGGAGCAGGTCACGCGCGTCGTTGGTGTCTTGAAATCCCTGAACCTTGAAGTTGCCACGCCGGACGAGGCGCGTGACATGCTTCAACTGAAGGGCAAGAACGCTGTCGCGTTTTGACGAGGCCAAGGTCCCCTGGCGGCCAGTGGTCCTGGTTGCGGGGGCCAGTCGCGGCATCTGTCACGGTGCCGTCCTTGAGCAGCACCCCCCTGCTCAAATCCAGGCCTATGTGAGCTTGCTTCACTCACGCGTTTTGCCTGGCAAGACTTCGGCTGAGCATTCTGGCATGTGCGTTTTTTCAGCATCTTCCCCCAGGCTTACGAATGGCTTCTCTTAAATTGTCCAAGGAGATTCTCATGCCTCATCCTGTTGTCTTGATTACCGGTGCGACGGCTGGCATCGGCCGCGCAACGGCGCTTGCCTTTGCGGCCAAAGGCGCGCGACTGGTCTGTTCGGGGCGGAACGCTGCTGCCGGAGAAGCCCTCATCTCGGAACTGCGGCAGCTCGGCGCGGAAGCGGACTTCCTGGCGGCCGATATCAGTCATGAAGACGATGTCATCCGTCTTGTCGGGCATGCCATCGAGCGCTTTGGATGCCTCGATATCGCAGTGAACAGCGCCGGAACGGAAGGAACACCGGGATCGATCGTCGAACAGACGGTCGAGTCATACATGACGACCTTCGACGCCAATGTCCTTGGAACGTTCCTCTGCATGAAGCACCAGTTGCGCGCGATGATCTCGCAAAAGCGTGGGGCGGTTGTCAATCTCTCATCCACGATGGGCAGCCGCGGCAACCCGCGAAATCCGATGTATGTGGCAAGCAAGCATGCGATCGAGGGCCTCACCAAGTCCGCGGCGCTCGACGCCATCAATTCGAATGTTCGCGTCAACGCCGTGGCGCCAGGGCCGATTGAAACGGGCATGCTCGGACGCATTGCCGGCGGCGACGATCGGATCGCGGCGGTCGCCGCAACGATCCCCGCAGGACGCGTCGGCACGCCGGAAGAAGTCGCCGATGCGATCATCTTCCTGGCATCCGACCAGTCCACATACATCACGGGCCAGATCCTTCACGTGAATGGTGGGAAGACTGCCGCGTAGTATTCGTGGCGTTCTTACGCTCTCCCAGGCGCGGCCTCCGACTGGACTGGAAGCCGGTTGGGGACTATAGCGGTGACGTAGCAGGGTCCGCAACGCGCCTGAGGGGCTGTCAAAATCATCTGGCGAGCTACGTCCCGCGGCCTAGACGGGCGGCGGGGCTATTGGCGTCATCAAACTTGACGCGGTCGACCTGAACTGGTGGCTACCGTGCCCATTGCCCGGAAAGCGCCAGACGGATTCTTGGTGAGTTCGGTGAGTTCACGCCGGGCCAGGAAGCGAGCGGCGAGTTGTTTGCGGTAGCGCGAAGTGCGCAACAGGTGTCGCTTCAGGGCGAAGTGCTGACGGATTGGCCCGAAGCGCGAGCGGAAGGCCGGGGTGCATTTCCGTTCGCGGAAATGCGCGGCGTGCGGCGGCCAACGCCTGAACATCGGATTCGTAGTCCGAGATCCGAACGCCGCACTCGACGTGCCACCCCCAACTTCGGGAGAAGCGTGACACGTCGTCACTTTGCAGTCTCTGGACTGTAGACTCTTAGAACACGTGACGGATGCCCGCAGCAACGCCAAACATCGAGTTCTGGCCATTGGGGAGCGCGTAGCTGTTCAATGTAAGACTGGTGGCGAAATTGCTTGCCGCCGATTCCATGGCCAAGCCAGCGTTCTTTGAATAGGCCGTGGTCAGGTAGATGTCGGTACGTTTCGAGAATGCGTAGTCTGCAATCAGGGCGATCTGCCAGGGATTGGCAACGTGGGTGTTCCCTCCCAGGTTCTTTACGTTCTGGTAGTCGTACTCGAGCGTGAAATCGAGAGCCGGCGAGAATCGGTATTGACCGCCAACCCAGTAAAAATCGTCACGTTGAATCAACGTGCCGTTTTGATTCTTGTTCTGACCCCAGCGGTAACCGCCCATTACCTTCGCTGTGCCGTTGAGGGCGTAGCTGGCCATGACAGCAGCCTTCTTGAAGGTGCCGTTGCCAGTGCCGATCGTCGGATTCCACTGGTCATAGCCGATGCCTACCCCGAAAGGCCCGGCAATATAGTTCAGCCCTGCACCATAGCTCGTGTCGCGGCGGAACTGCCCAGGCACTTCACCGCTGCCACCAGCAGTCGGGAGGCTGGCAGCGACTTGCGGAAGTGTCGTGCCCACGCCAAACGACCAGTTGGCCATTGCCGTGAGCCCGCCGAACACGCCGGTGTACTTCACTGCGTTGTCTTGACGGAAGTTGCCACCGGCCATTATGCCGGTAGGCTCATACTGGCTGGCATATCGAGCCGGGATAAAGTTGGCTAGCGTGGAGAACAACGAATGGTATTGCCGACCGAAAGTGATCTGACCGTATTGCGAGCTAAGGCCAACAAAGGCCTGGCGACCAAACAAACGGCCACCCTGTTGCATGGTGCCGGTATCGCTGTTAAAGCCGCTCTCCAGAACGAAAACCGATTTCAGCCCGTTGCCGAGGTCTTCCGTGCCGCGAAGACCCCAACGCGAGCCGGAGTATCCACCGGCGTCCTGGCGAAATACTTTGCCGCCCTGGCCCGGGTTGAATCCGTTACTCGCCGACGGCACCGCACCAACGTGATTAACGTACTCGACGTTTACGTCCACCACGCCATAGAGCGTTACGTTGGATTGTGCTTCGGCTGCGCCACACGCACAGATAGCGGCGAGGGCAAAAATTGTTCTTTTCATCTACTCGTTCCTCCTTGATCTATATTCTGGTTTCATTCTTGTGATGCTCGGCCACCATGACATGCAGCGTCAGCGTGCTGGGCGAGTGTCTGATGCCTCCGGCTTGTCCTGCTTGTTTTGCCGTGACTTCGAATTGCTGATCCGCGACACGTTGGGGCATACCCTGCTCAGCATGCGAGCGGAACGCCGCGCATGCCAACTTTCAGAGGTTCTTGACTCATCGCTATGCAAATCGCTGGGCGCCTTGTGCGCAGCGTCAGCGTGAACGGCTATATCGACCTGACAGAGTCACTCGGGCACGAGCCCACAGGCTTCTCAGAGCGGCTGGACTATCGGCGCGGCTGCTTCGAGGAAATATGCTTGAGGGTTCAAGGTGTTGGCGTTGTGGGACTTCGGCCAAACGCGTCCATGCTGGGCAGTTCTTTAGCCTCCAAGAACTCGCTTGCCGAACGAGAGGAGATCTCCCGCGCAGTCATCGCCGGCCGGTCGATTCGATCCGTAGCAGCGCGGTTAGGACGTGCTCCATCTACTATCAGCCGCGAGGTACGGCGAAATGGCGGAAGGCAGTGCTATCAAGCGAGCCAGACCGACCAGCTCGCCTGGGAGCGCGCATGGCGCCCAAAGGCATGTAAGCTCGTCAGGAATCGGGCACTCGCCCAGGTGGTGGCAAGCAAGCTTCGATTGCAGTGGTCGCCAGAGCAGATTGCGGGTTGGCTTAAGCACGTGTATGCGGTCAACAAGGACTATCGCGCCTCACCAAGATCTTCGAAGGCACCTCGGAAATCCAGATGCGGATCATCTCCGACGCGCTCCTCGGCAAGGCGGCCGCGTAATGAAAACCCCTGCGACCGCAATGGCGGCCCCCTTGGACCGACGCATGCAGCCCCCGAGTAATGCCACCGGCGCCCTCGCCGGCCTCCGCGTGGTCGACCTCACGCAGATGCTGGCGGGCCCGTTCTGCACGCAGATCCTGGCTGACCACGGCGCCGACGTCATCAAGGTCGAGGCCATGACCGGCGATGGCACCCGCATCACCGGCCATTCCGCGATGACGACACCCTGCGTGAATTCGGCGGCTATTTCCAGAGCGTCAACCGCAACAAGCGCTCGATCGCCGTGGACCTCAGTACGGAAGCGGGCCGCGAGATCGTGCGCAAGCTGATTGACCACGCCGACATCGTCGTCGAGAACTTCCGCGCCGGCGTGATGGAGCGGCTTGGCCTGTCGTTCGAAACATGACCGACGCGGTGCTGGCCATGTACGAGCGCATCGTCTACCAGACCTCCTACACCGGCACGGTCCCTACGCCAGAGGGCAACCGCCACCCGCTGCTGTGCCCGTTCGGGGTGTTCCGCGCGCGCGATGGCTACGTCTCCATCGCCTGTGCGACCGACGCCTTCTGGGAAAAGCTGGCAATCGCCATCGCCCCCCCGGAAATGGGCACTGACGACGCGTTCGCCACCAACGCCGCCCGCGTGCAGAACGCGCAGCGTGTGATTGACGCCATCGAAGCTTTCACTGCACAACGCACCAAGGAAGAGCTTGCGCAGTGCCTGGGCGGGAAGGTGCCGTTCGGCCCGGTCTCCACCTCGGCCGAGATCTTCGAGGATGAGCACTACCGCGTGCGCGACATGCTGGTCGACGTGGGGCAGCCGGGCTCGGCCGTGCCGGTCAAGATCGCCGGGGTGCCGATCAAGCTCGGCAGCACGCCTGGCAGCATCCGCCAGCGCGCGCCGATGCTGGGCGAGCACACAGAAGAGATCCTGCTGGCAACCGGCTATGGGAAGCACGAGATTGAATCGATGCGCGGCGCGGGCGCCATTCGCTAGCGCCCTCTTCAAATCACCCCGGCTATGGCCCCTGCACTGCATCGGCGTTGATGCAGTCGCGTGAGGCCGTGGTGTCGGCGTGACTACGCCGCGCATGCCCATCAATGCAGTGCAACCCGCCCTTCGATGACCGCGGTAGCCAGCGCCAGGTCGCCGCGCTCGACGGCGTGCATCCACGACGTCAGATTCTGTAGCGGTGCAGTGCCGGGCAGGCGTACGGTATTGACCGTACGCCTGCCGCTAGCCTGTGCAATCAGGGGTCGCCTCAGTAAACGAAAGATATCGCACGCCAAGCGGAGACACTGACGCAGGAATTCGTCATGGAGGGCTTGTAGTCCGCGTAGACGTGTGCGCAGTCGCCCGTCGGTATTGTCTTGCTCGAGCAGAACCCGACGGTTTGACGACATTGCCTCTCCCCCGCAATCCGCAGTAACCTCTGCCCCATGCGGCAGGCACATGCCGCCCACCGCCCACGGAGAAATCCCCGCCATGCCGCGCAGACGACAGTTCCTTGGCTACCTTCCGCTCGCGCTCACTACCGGGATGGTTGCCGCAGTGGTCCTTGGGAGTCGGCCGGCCCGCGCCGCGGCCATGCTGGGTGAGCAGGAGCCGCAAGCGCTCAAGGTCGGCTACAAGGCCGACTCCACCAAGGTCGACCCACAGAAATACCCTGGCCATAAGCCATCCCAGACTTGCGCCAACTGCCAGCTTTACCAGGGTGACGAGGGCAGCACTGGCGGCGGTTGTGCGCTGTTCGGCGGCAAAGATGTCGCGGCGAAGGGATGGTGCAGCGCTTGGGAGCAGGGCTGACATCGTGCCTTGCACGCTTTCGCCCGTAGCCAGTCCGTCATCTCACCCTGCCCGTCCTGGCTCATCCGCCGGCGTTGCGGCAGCAGACTCGTGTCGCTTCTGCGTAACGGCCGGTTGGCCGTCCCCGGCCGGCTGCTCGCCGTTCCTTGCATATATCCTGTCCTTCCCGGAGATCGCGACATGGCCATCCAGCTCAACCACACCATCGTCTTTTCTCATGACAAGAAGGTCTCCGCCGACTTCCTCTGCGAAGTCCTCGGACGTCCCCCGGCCGAGCCGTTCGGGCCGTTTCTCGGCGTCCGGCTGGACAATGGCGTGACCCTGGACTTCATGGACGCGGAAGGTGATGTTGCGATGCAGCACTACGCTTTCCTGGTCAGCGACGCCGAATTCGATCAGGGCTTTGCCCGCATCCGCGCGCGCAACCTGACCTACTGGGCGGACCCGTACCGCCGCCGCCCCGGCGAGGTCAACACCGACGATGGCGGCCGCCGGATCTACTTCGAGGATCCGAGCAAGCACTTTCTGGAAATTTTCACGAAGGGCTAGGACGCAAGCACCCGCTGCCGTGAGCCTTTGAAGAGACACTGGCGCCCTGCCACGCCCGCTCAAGGTTTTGCAGCGTTGACTGCGCTTGGTTGATGCGGTTGCACCCCATAGAATGAAGTTGCGCCTTGGAAAGCGGCTCTGGTTTCTGCCGCATCAAAGGAGGATGTCATGGAACTTCATATGCAATCGCATCGCTACACGCACCGGTGGCCGGACTGGCGTGCGGCGGCGCTGGCGGGCCTTGTCGCCGGGGTGGTATTCCTGGTGCTCGACTTGCTGGCGGCCATGTTGATGGGGGCCAGCGTCTGGAAGCCGCTGACCATGATCGCGGCCATCATGCTGGGCCCGGATGTGCTGGCGCAAGCTGCCACCTTCCAGATGAGCGTGCTGGTAGCGGCCGTGGTGGTCCACTTCGTACTCTCTGTCGTGTTTGCGGTGATCCTGGCAACGATCATGGCGCCGTTCCGTTTTGATTCGAGCGTCGGCATGGCCTCGGTGGTGGGGGCGCTGTTCGGCCTGGTCCTGTACCTGGTCAATTTCCACGGCATGACTGCCGCGTTCCCATGGTTTGCTGAAGCGCGAGGCTGGGTGACCGCCATTGCCCACATCGTGTTCGGCCTGGTCGCGGCTGATTCGTACCTGAAACTGGAGCGGCACGCGGATGCCTCCGCCGGCGGAACTGGCGGTACCTAGGAGAGCAAGCGCAAAACGAGCAGCGGCAGGGCGCGTGATCCATGCAGACCGTCGCCTATCCCTATCAGCCAGCGCCTGAACGGGGCACCCTGACGTGCTTCCTGCTGGCCTTGTTCATGCACCTGCTGCTGGGTGTCCTGCTTTACTATGGCGTGCGCTGGCGCAGCGCGGCACCGGAGGGCGTCGCGGCCGAACTGTGGGACGCGATCCCGGAAGCCGCAACGCCAGCGCCTGCAATCACGCCGGTGCCAAGCCCTAAGCCGGTCGAAGAGGAAGAGGCCGACATCTCGCTGCAGGAAAAGCAGCGCAAGGCCCAGCAGGCCGCGCGCGACGAAGCACAAGCGCGGCAGCGCGAGAGCCAGGCCCGTGCCGAAGCCGCCCGCAAGGAGGCTCAGCGCAAGGCGACGGAAGCGCAGCGCCAGTCCGACAATGCCCAGCGCCAGGGAGAACTGGCGCGATTGCGGGCGCAGGCGGGCAATACGGGCACGCGGGCCGGCTCCGGCTCCGGCACGAAGCCTTCGTCCGGTTATGCCGAGCGGGTCCGGCAGCGGGTCAAGCCGAACATCATCTTCAATGAAGACGTCAGCGGCAATCCGGCGGCGGTAGTGGCCGTGGCCATGGCGCCGGATGGCTCAGTGCTGTCGGCGCGGCTCGCCAAGTCAAGCGGCAATGCGGCCTGGGACAACGCCGTGCTGCGCGCGGTGCAGCGGTCCGACCCGCTGCCGCGCGACGAGAACGGCGTCGCGCCCTCCAATATCCTCATTACCTTCTGGCCCAGGGACGAGGGCCGCTAGTACCGCCGGCCGCCCTGTCCAGGCGCTACGCCTCCACGTAGCCCTTGCGTAGTTTCTCCGCCACCAGCTTGTCCGCCTCGCGTCGCGCCCGTTCAGCGCTGTCGAACACCTTCACGCTGGTCTGCCCTGCGCTGCCAATGCGGCCGTAGGTAACGGAGAGTTCAACCCCGCGCACGCTGGCACGCCAGAACTTGCGCGACGTGCCCTGCTCGAAGCGCAGCGTCCGCACCAGCTCCGCTTGCGCAGCCGATGCCGTCGCCGCGTCCGTCCGGCCCTCGCCCGTTGACGGCGCATCCTGCACCGCGGCCGGCTTCGCCAACGGCACCGGCATCTCGACCTCCACGTCCAACGCGCGATCCTCGCCATCGGCCAGCATGGCCTCGATGCGGGCCAGCACCGCTTCCGCATCGTCGAGCCAGTCCTTGCCGGGGATGTCCAGCACCCGCCAGCCGAAGCTGCGCAGGATGCCGGGGCGGAATACATAGCGCTCGGCGGTGTCCGATACCGCCTCGGACGGCGTATCGAGCAGGATCGCCAGCGCGTAGCCTTGACCCGACGGATCGGCGATGGCCAGGTCGCAGCGGAATTGCGAGCGGCCGACGTTGGCGTGCACCTGGTGGCCGCGCGCACGCAGCGCCTCGGCCAGTGCGTCGCGGATGCTGTCCGGCGTGGGTTCGCGCGTAAAGGCGTCGCGCGCGCCGGGGTTCAGTGCGCCCAGCACCGACTGGGCGCGCTCGAACTGGCCGCGCGCGCTGGCCTGTGCGAACTGCAGGAACGCGCGCAGCGCGGCCGCGCCGTCGTTGTGCACATTGGTGATCGCCTCGGCCTGGATCGTCGACACCACCGCCATCCGATGGCGCGCGCGGCTGAAGATCACGTTCAGGCGCTTCTCGCCGCCGCGCTGGTTGATCGGGCCGAAGTTCATCATCATCTTGCCGTCCGGCCCGGGCGCGTAGCAGATGCTCAGGATGATGACGTCGCGCTCGTCGCCCTGCACGTTCTCCAGGTTCTTGACGAACAGCCCGTTGAACTGGTCGTCGTCCTCGCGCACGTACTCGCGCTCGAGGCGCATCGCGAAGTCCGTGTCCTCGGCGGCCAGCGCCTCGAGCGCGGCCTCGATGGCGCCCTGCTGCGCCTCGGAAAACGCCACGATGCCCAGGCTCAGCCCGGTCTCGCGCCGCAGCAACTCGCGCACGGTCCGGGCGATGTAGCCCGCCTCGGGCGCATTGCGGCGCTCGGCGTAGACGCCGTCTGCCAGCCGGTGGAAGCTGACCGGCCGCGCCAGCAGCGCGTCGGCGCCCGCGATGCCGGCATCCTCCTGGTCCGAGCGCAGCGCAGGCGCCTCGTCCTCGGCCTGCTCCAGCAAACGGTCGGGAATAGTGACCAGGCGCCCGTCGTAGAACGCCGCGTTGGAAAAGCTGATCAGCGATTCGTGACGGCTGCGGTAGTGCCACGCCAGCAGCGTGGCAGGCAGGTTGCGCGCGGCCTGGTTCAGCAGGCTGTCCGAATCGAGGTTGATGGCGATGCGATCGCCCTCCTCTTCCACCACGATCTCGTCGTCGCCCTCGGCGCCGCCGGCCGTGAAGAAGCTTGTCGGCGGCAGCTGCATCTCGTCGCCGACCACCACCACCTGACGCGCGCGGCTCAGCGCGGGCACGGCCTCTTCGGTCGGGATCTGGCTGGCCTCGTCGAAGATCACCACGTCGAACAGGTCCGGCGACAGCGGCAGTGTGTCGGATACCGACAGCGGGCTCATCAGCCAGATCGGCTTCAGGTCGTTGATGACGATGCCGGTCTCGTCGTCGGAGAGATCGCGGATCGAACGGTGGCGCATGCTCTTGCCGAACTCGTGCTCCAGTTCACGGCGGCCCGTTGCGTATTGTTTCTTGAACGCCTTGCCGTCGGCGTCCAGCATCGTGGCCGACAGCGAGGACACGCGTACGTTCTCGGCGAACTGCCTGTGCCGCGTGGCGCGCACCACTTGCGCGTTCAGCGTGAGCAGTTCGCGCTGCCCTTGCGCCACGGCGCGCGCGGCCTGCGCCAGCGCCGCGCCGCCAAAGCGCGCCAGCACCGGGTTCTCACGCGCGAGACGGCGCAGCGCCTCGTCAGCCACCAGCGCCTCGAGCTGTGCCGGTGCATGATCGAGCCACTGCAGCGTGGTGGCGCAGGCGGGGTCACCCGCATGCACCGCGCGCAACAGCGGCAACAGGTCTGGCAGGTCATCGAGTGCCTCGCGCAGGTCGCGCAGCAGTTCGGCGATGTCGCCGAGGCGTGCGTCGGCGGCCAGCGCCAGCCCGTCGCGCACACGCTGCGCGAGCTTCTCCAGCGCCTCGCGCGCACCGGCTTCGGCGCGCGCCGCGGCGACCGGGTCGACGGCCTGGCGCAAGTGCGCGACCAGTTCGCGCGGGCCTGCGCCCGCCTGCAGGCGCTGCTCGAGTTCGCCAAGCGCGCGCAGGAAGGCCTGCATCTCGCTCACGCCGTAGCGGCGGCGGCTGTCGGCATCGGCCGCTGCCAGCGCGGCGCTTGCGGCATGCTCGGCGGCCAGCGCTTCCAGCACCTTGCCGTAGCCCGGGTGGACGGCGTGCTTGCCAAAGTCATAGCGGCGCTTCAGTTCGCCGCGCAGGCGCCACCATGCTGGCTGCAGCCAGCGCGCGAATGACGGCTCCAGCCGCCGCGTGAGTGCCAGTGCCGATTCGGTATCGCCGGGGCTCAGCTTGTCTTGCCAGTTCGAGGTTGCGGCTTGCGCGTCGGCGAGTGCCTGCGCGCACCGCTCCAGGTCTGCGCGAACCTCGCGCAGCGCTCCTTGCGCCGGCGAGGCCGGATCGAGCAGGTCCAGGTGGGCGGCGAGGCCGGTGTCGAGCAGCCACTGGCTGTCGGCGGCAATCGCGCGTGCCTGTTCCAGCGCGGTGTCCTGGCCGGTCAGGCTTGCGGTGCTGTCCAGCAGCGGGTCGAGCGCATCGAACAGCGCCTCGGCGTCATGGCACAGCTGCTCGGCGCGGCCATAGGCGCGCTCGTCGGCCAGCAGTTGCGGGGACAGGCGCGCGAACGGATGCGCGGCCAGGCTGTCGAGACTGAAGCGCTCGCGCATCGCGCGGTGCACGCGGTGCGCGAGATCGCGCTGACGGTCCCAGGCGGCCAGCGCCGGCAGGCACTCGCGCAGCGCAGGCCCCGCGTCCGGTACCGTCGGCAGCGCCGCCAGTCGGCGCAGCAGTGCACGCACGCTGTCGCCGAGTGCCTCGGGCACTGCCGCCATCGCGACCTCGAACGCGTCGATACGCTGCTGGTGCGCGGCCAGCGCCTCGGCCACCTGCGTGCGGCGCGCAGCCAGCGCGTCGCCGTCATGCGGCTGCGCGATCCACTGCTCGTAGCAGGCGCGCAGGTCGGCAATGAAGGCTTTCTTGTCGGTCTGCGAGTCATGGATCAGGCAGCACAGCGAGTCCAGCCCGCTTTGCTTGAGCCGATGGAACACCACGTCGAGCGCGGCGCGCTTTTCGCAGACGAACAGCACGCGCTTGCCGCGGCCGGCGTAGTCGGCAATCAGGTTGGTGATGGTCTGCGACTTGCCCGTGCCCGGCGGGCCCTGGATGATAAAGCTGCGCTGGCTGCGCGCCAGGCCAACCGCTGCGTTCTGGGTCGCGTCGGCCGCCACCACGTTCCACTGCTCGGCCGGTGCGAGCGGTGCGGGCGCCTGGGTCTCCACGTCGCGCGGATCGATCGAGAATACGCGGTCGAACGCCCGATTGGCGCCGGGCTCGTCCAGCAACTGCGCGTAGTCGCGCACCAGCGACATCTTGCGGTAGTTGAAGTTGGCGAGCGTCACCTGCGTCAGGTCCAGGTCCCAGGCATAACGGTGGCCTTCGGACTCCTCCAGCACGTAGCCCTGGCGCTCTTCGCTTTGCGCGGCGGCGGGGCTGCTCATGTGGGGCTGGCGCGGACCGGCGGCGGGTGCGGCGCCCGCTTCGAAGCGCTGCGGCAGTTCGCTCGGCCGCACCCAATGCTCGAACAGCGCGCGGCCCAGCGGCCGGTAGTCGTCCTGCGCATAGCTGTACGGCGGCAACCAGCCGCCGCTGCGCGCGGCGGCCGTGCCCGGCCTGCGGCGCTGGAACTGCTGCATCCGCTGCAGCGCCTTCTGCCGCACCAGCCGCACCGCGGCCTTGTCGACCAGGCGCAACTCGACCGAGGGCTCGGAGCGGCGAATTTGCGCGAGGATGCCCGCATGGATCTCCGCGATCGAGGTCTTGTCGAGATCCACGGTCTCGTCCAGCCGGATGTCGTACAGCTGGTGCAGGTAATGGCGCAGCACCGGGTTGAACTCGGCCTCGCCGCCCGCGCACTGGATCACATACTGGTCGCGTACGCCCTTGCGTTTGACCAGCTCCACCGGCAGCCACAGCAGCGGCGTCACGATGCGCTCGTCCGGCGCCTCCTTCAGGTTGTGCCAGCGCAGGAACGCCACCACCAGGCGCAGGTTGCTGAAGCCGTATTCGGCGCGGTCGCGGCGGGTCTCGGCGATCAGGCGGTCGAGCGACGCCGGCAGGTAGGGCTGGTCGTCGAAGCGCAGCCATTGCTGCAGCGATACCGGCTTGCCCGCCACCAGGTCGGCCGCGAACGGTCCGCCCCAGGTGCAGATGTGCTCGGGCCGCACGCTTTCGATCTGCAGCATCAGCGGCACGCTGGCCACGGTGACGTTGACGGTGGCCGCGGTCGGCCGGAAGTGCAGCAGGCGGTTGCGCCGCGAGAGATCGAACAGGCGGTCGCGCAGGTGCGTGAGCACGGCGGCGCGGCGCGGCGTGGCGCCGGTCGTGCCGGCCAGTGCGCGTTCAACGTCCAGTCCCAGCGGCTGCTCGCGCCACGTGCGCAGCCGGGTCGCCAGCGCGGCGACATCGGTGGCGCGGTCGTGGCGGTTGATCTCGGTCATCTCGACGATCACCGCCGCGACGATCGGATGCAGGCGCTCGTGCAGCAGGAACAGGTTGCGGCGCTGCGCGACGAAACTGCGCAGGTCGTCCTCATCGGCAAAGTCCAGGCCGCAGGCGAGGCTCGCGAGCACCATGCCGAGCAGGAACACGTCGCCGATCTCGTCGTGGTGGCCAAGCAGGCGTTCCCAGCTGGCCGGGCCGCGTAGATAGACCGGGCGTTCGACCGGCGCCGTAGCGTCAAGCTGCAGCGCCAGGTCGGCCTGGTCGCGCTGTCCGTCATCGGCGTGGCCGAGCTGCAGCGCGCCGACGATGTTCAGGCCCGAGGCCGGATGCGGCTGCACGCGATGCACCGCGCCGATGTCCATGACGGGAGCTTCGCCATCGGGCCGGCGCAGGCGCAGCCCGCCGTCCTCGTCCACCAGGATGCTGTCGGGATCGAGCGCTGCCACCCTGCCCTGCGCGTGCAGCGCGGCGACCTGCGCGAACAGCGGCAGCACCAGCACCAGGACGTCGTCGGTGGGCAGCGCCGCGCCCGCCTGCGCGTCGATCAGTGCGCGCAGCGTGCGCGGCTCGCTGCTGCCGTTCATATCCGGAATGGTGTTGGTGCCGTGGGTCGTGCTGTCAGTCATGCCCGGCCCTCCCTGGCCAGTTCGCGTTGGAGTTGGCGCTGGAAGCGGTCCAGCTCGCGCTTGCCGAAGCCGGCGTCGCGGCGCAGGTTCCCTTGCAGCGCGTCCAGGCTGCCGAGCGCCTGCGCCACCTGGCCGGCGCGCAGCAGCGCGGTGTCCTGCTGGTCGGAGTCGGCGAGTGCCAGGTCCATCATCAGTGCGTTGAGGTAGCCGCGTACGCTGTCGTCGGCCACGTCCGGCCCCAACCCCTCGGGGCCGGTCGCCGGTTCGTCGTCGCGCCAGTCGGGGAACATCATCCGCACCTGCGCGAGCACTGCCTCGCTCGCCAGATCCGTGCCGGCGAGGAAGTGTGCGATGAAGCCGCGAGACAGCGCCTGCAGGCGGACCTGTCCCGGCAGGTCCAGCTTCTCCAGTGCCAGCGGGCCGTGCAGCCGGGTTTCGATCCATGGATCGAGATCGGCCGCGCCTTCCCACCACAGCGCCAGCGCGCGCGCCCGGATAAAGGTCTCGGGATGGCTGTGGGCGGCGCTTGCGCCCGCCTCGTTGGATTCGATCTCGGCCGCCTGGCGCAGGTAGGCGGCTGCGTCCACGCTGCCGATGCCGGTCTGCACCTTGACCAGCGTCGACACGGCAGGCGCTACCGCGCCCGCGGCCACGGCACCGCCGCGGTCGGCGAACAGTTCGGTATGCAGCGCGTAGCGGCGCCAGGTCTCGCGATGGCTGGCGCTGGCGCCGGGCGCGGCCAGCGCGTCGTTCAGGATGCGGTCGGCCACCAGGAACTGGCCGTCGTCGCGCGACCACAGCAGGTAGTGGGCCAGCTCATGGCCGAACACCGCCAGCAGCTCCTGCGGCGACAGCCGATCCAGCAGCGGCCCCTGCAGGACGATGTGGACCTCGCCGGGCACGTAGACCAGCGAGGCGTTCATGTCCTGGCCCGGGGACTGGTAGAGCGTCGCGGGCGCGCCGATGCCGAGCCGCGCCATCGCCTCGGCCAGCGCCGCGTGCACGCCGGCATGCGCGTCCGCCTCGATGCGGTAGGTGTCGCGCAGCAGCATCGAGCGCAGTGCCTCGCGTTGATCGGCGCCGGTCGCGCGGGCGCCGGCCCAGCGCCAGACCTCGGGCTCATGGCGGCGCAGGTAGTCGACCACCGTTGCGTGATAGGCCAGCGGCACCAGCGCGCCGCGATCCGGGGCGTGAGAGTCCATGCGGGACGTTCCAGGGTTGCGTGGAGGCCGATTCTACAGGGGGAACATGACGCAGGCGCGGTCCATCAGCACGGGCAATGCCCGCATTGGCATGGCCAGCCTGATGCTGTCGGGACTAGTCGGAGGCGGGGGATGCCGGCGCGGGAAGCGGCTGACGGCTGAAGCTGTTGGTTTGTGTGGGCGGCTGATACGCCGCAAGTTTGTTTCTGCCCAACATTTGCTGCGCCAACCGGGCGGAATTCGCTGATGACGGGGCTGCGGCTCCATTTCTGCCGGTCCGCATCCGGTGGCATGGCTTCTGCGTATAAGCGAGAGGACGCCCGCAGCGTTCTGCCCTTCTTACCGCAAATCGGAGTACCGCCATGATCCGCCAGCTCGCCAACACGATTTTCGCCACCGCCACGATTGCAGTCGCCTGCACTGCCGGCATTGCCCATGCCGCCGCCCGCGACAGCGCTCCTGCCGGCGACAAGTCCGGCTACACCTTCCGCGTCGACATGCGCGACGTCTATAGCGACGGTGCGCGGGCCAGCCGCTTCGACGTCTTCATCGACGGTACCCGCGTTGAGGCTCCCGCCGTCAACGAGCTGTCCGTCTCTGGCCTGGACCGCGGTGGCGTGTCGGCCGATCCTGCCCGCAAATTCGACATCTACACCGACGGCGCCCTGGCCGGCATGGACCGCAGCGGTCCTTCAGCCGATCCCGCGCGCAAGTTCGACGTCTATACCGACGGCGCCCTGGCATAAGCCTGTGCACAGCTAGCCTGCCTCAGGCAGGCAGCCATCTTCAAACGCGCTTGTGCGCCCTTTGGAACGAATTTCTCCCGGCTCCAAAGGGCGCTTTTTTGCTGGCGTCAGCCCAGTTCCGGGTAGTCGACGTAGCCGTGCGCACCATTGCCGCCATACAGCGAAGCGTCTTCAAAGGGACGGTTCAGCGGCTTGTTTTCGCGGAAGCGGCGCGGCAGGTCGGGGTTGGTGATCATCTTGCGGCCGAACGAGACCATGTCGGCACTGCCACGACGAATCGCTTCTTCGGCCATCTCCTTGGAGTAGCCGTTGTTGACCATCCATACGCCGGTGTAAAGGCGGTGCAGCGCTTCATAGTCGAAGGGGGCGTTGTCGCGCGGGCCGCCCGTGTGGCCTTCCACGACGTGGATATACACCGGATGCAGCTTCTCCAGTTCACGCACGACATGTTCGAACAGCGGCTGCGGATTGCTCTCCAGTGCGTCGTTGACGGGCGACACCGGTGCCAGGCGAACGCCGACCCGGTCGGCACCGATCTCTTTGACCACGGCAGCCATGACTTCGAGCAGGAAGCGCGCGCGGTTTTCGATGCTGCCGCCATACGCGTCGGTGCGCTTGTTGGTGCCGTCGCGCAGGAAAGCGTCAAGCAGGTAGCCGTGCGCACCATGGACTTCGACGCCGTCGAAGCCGGCCTGAACGGCGTTGGCCGCAGCAATGCGGAAGTCGTCCACGATGCCAGCGATCTCTGCAGCCTCAAGCTCACGCGGGACCGAGCATTCGACGTAGCCCTTGCCGTTGATGTAGGTCTTGGCATTGGCGGCGATGGCCGACGGGGCGACCGGGGGCTGATTATCCGGCTGGAAGTGCGTGTGCGACATGCGGCCGGTGTGCCAGATCTGCAGGAAGATCCTGCCGCCCTTCGCGTGGACCGCGTCGGTCACCTTCTTCCAGGCGGCGATCTGCTCGGGGGTGTAGATGCCCGGCGTATTGGTGTAGCCCTGGGCAGTGGTTGAGACCTGCGTGGCTTCAGCGATGATCAGGCCCACGCTGGCGCGCTGGCTGTAGTACTCGACCACCATGTCGGTCGGCACCAGGTTGTCGTCGGCCCGGCTGCGCGTGAGCGGCGCCATGGCCATGCGGTTGGCAAGTTCGAGCTTGCCCAGCTTGATCGGCTGGAACAAAACATCCGCGAGAAAGGCTTCTTTCTGTGCGCCCATGAATGGCTTACTCCGTGGTTGGTCTAAGGCTTGCAGCGGCCACAACGTGCGTAGCGGCCGGCTGGAACAGGTGGTCGAACATCAGGTCGA
This sequence comes from Cupriavidus sp. GW821-FHT07C08, assembly GCF_059419025.1. Taxonomy (NCBI): domain Bacteria; kingdom Pseudomonadati; phylum Pseudomonadota; class Betaproteobacteria; order Burkholderiales; family Burkholderiaceae; genus Cupriavidus; species Cupriavidus sp. GW821-FHT07C08. The sequence continues at coordinate 2,590 of NZ_JBWKQZ010000043.1, read as the reverse complement.
TGCTGCCGCGCAGCGGCTCGACCGAGCGCTCGAGCTTCATGCGCAGCAAGGCGCCCTCCCAGACATCCCAGACCAGCCCGGACAGTTCTGCAGGCGCAATATCCGTACGGATTGCGCCCTGCGCCTGGGCCTGGCTGATCATCCCGGCCAGGCGTTCGCGCCAGGCCATCTGGGCTGCCTGCAGGGCTGACCGGCAGGTGTCGCTCGACAAGGCGATTTCCGCCGCAAAGTTACCGATCAGGCACCCCGCCTGCACCGTCCTGGAGAGGTGGTAGGCAATCATCTGGGTGAAGACGTAACGGATTGCCGCCATCGGCTCTGGCGGCGCGGCTTCCATCATGGCTTCCCACGACCGCTGCAGGTAGTCCGCATACTGCGCGACGATGACCGCGGCAAAAGCTTCCTTGCTCTCAAAATGGTTGTAGAACGAGCCCTTCGGCACGCCCGCGTGATCGGTGATCTGCTGGATGCCGGTGGCGTTGTAGCCGTGGCGCGAAAACAGTTCGCGCCCTGCCTTCGTCAGGCGGCTGGGGATGTCGGTCTTGTCTGCAGTGCGTGCCATGGCCGAATAATATGACCAGTCGTCTTAAGATGTCAAACGGCACTGCGCAAGCGTAGGCAAGGACGCATTTCCGGCCCTCTTCCGGGCACACGATATTTTTCCTTGACAAGGGAAGACCCATGTTCCAATATGCATTCCATCGCATGCGATCTAAACGGATGCGATTTAAATACAACTGACAACCAGCAGAGATCCATTCCATGAGCAAGATCGAAAAAGTCCTCGCCACCGGCAAGACCCACACCATGCACAGCAGCGCCGGCGTTACCTCGCGTGGCCACAACGGCACGCTAGACATCGCGCTGTCGCCCGGCAACAGCACCACTCCGGCGCACGTGTTCACGACCGTCCAGCCCCACCCGACCGCGGAACAACTGTTCGCGGGCGCCTGGTCGGCGTGCTACATCGCCGCGGTCGGCCTGGTGGCCAAGGAGATGAAGCTGGAACTGCCGTCCGACCTGGCCGTGGACATCGAAGTCGACCTGGGCCAGACCGGGGCGGAATACTTCCTGCAGGCACGCCTGAACCTGCGCGCGCCGGGCCTGCCGCAGGATGTCGCTACGCAACTCGCTCACGCCGCCGATGCGATCTGCCCCTACTCGAAGGCAACGCGCGGCAATATCGAGGTGGCGCTGAACGTGTTTACGTCGTAACTCCCTTGAGCTTTTCGTTATTTCAAATTAGTCGTATGCGATATAGTCTCATACGACTAAAAATCACCTGATACAAGGATGCATACCATGACCACGCTCACCTCCATCGCCCGCTACACCGTTGTCGCCGCCGCCCTGTTGACCGCCGCCGCCGCGCAAGCCGCCGGTTCGGCGCGCGACCCTTTCACCGAGGGCGCCCGCTCGGTCACCAGCGCAGCCGATCCGTACACCGACGGCGCACGCTCGGTACACGGCACGCGCAGCCCGTACTACGACGGCGCCCGCGGCGAGGTCGACCCTTACCTCGACGGCGCACGGGCCTGAGACCGCGTAGCGCCGCGGAGGCCAGATCGTGCGCATGATTCTCCGCCGGTTCCTGGCGCCCTTTCCTCGGGCTCCAGGAACCGCCGCCGCGGAAAGTTATAGCACCTGCGATCAAATCGCACACGATCTATAATCGACACTTGCGATCCATCCGTCTTTGGCCAACGAGGCAGCAAATGAAACCCACCGACAAGCCCGCCGCAACCCCGACGCTCTCGGACTTCCTGTGCTTCGCGGTCTATTCCGCGAACCTCGCCTTCGGCAAGGCCTACAAACCGGTCCTTGAGCAACTGGGGCTGACCTATACGCAATACATCACCATCGTTGCGCTATGGGAGCAGGACGACCAGACCGTCGGCAGCCTGGGAGAGAAGCTGTTTCTCGAATCGAACACCCTGACGCCGATCCTGAAGAAGCTGGAGGCGATGGGCTATGTGGAGCGGCAGCGCGACCCCGAAGACGAGCGCCAGGTACGCGTGCGCCTGACCAAGGCCGGCCGCAAGCTGCGCGAGCGGCGCCTGGAATCCAGCCTCGCCGGAGCGACCGGCCTGGCCCCGGACGAATTCGCCCGGATCCAGAAGGCAGTTGCGTCGCTGCGCAACAACCTGATCCAGTCGGTGAAAGACAGCGAATGAACCAGCACACAGGATCCATGGCCATGACCAGCACAGCCGCCCAGTACAGCCCGATCAGCTGCGAGTTCCACGACCGCCTGGAAGACCTCGCCACCGTGCGCAGGCCCACGCAGATCCACTACCGCGACGCCGATGGCTTGCTCCAGCAGCGCACCGCGACCATTGCCGACGTGTACAGCCGGGGCGGCGCCGAGTATCTGACGCTCAAGACTGGCGAGACCCTGCGCCTGGACCAGCTCCTGGAAGTCGACGGCGAGAAGCTGGCGGACTACTGAGTCCGCAAGATTCCGAGCCGGAAAAGACAAAACCCCTCGCAGCACACGCTGTCGAGGGGTTTTGGGAATAAGAGCCTGGCGATGACCTACTTTCACACGGGTATCCGCACTATCATCGGCGCGGAGCTGTTTCACGGACCT
>NZ_JBWKQZ010000042.1:0-63002 GCF_059419025.1 Cupriavidus sp. GW821-FHT07C08 | reverse complement strand
AGTTTCACGCGTCCGAGGTTGCACTTCCTGATGCGCTCGGCCTTGGCGATGCGACCGGCTTTGCGATGGGCTTTTTCGAGGGCATACAGCCGGTTCCGTGCTTTGCCGGTCTTCGAAACCTGGTCGCTGTAAGCGCTCAGCACGGCGCCGAAGGTCTGCCCATGATGCTCGCCATTTCGTTGATCCGATAGACTTTGCTTATGGCGAGCAACTATAGACACTTCTGAGCAAGAATTGAGTATCAGTTGCTCGCTGCTTCTGCACGGTGATGGGCCAGTACGGGCTGACTTTCTGGCTGCCCACGCTGATCAAGCAGACCGGCGTGAAGAGCGTGCTGGACGTCGGTTTGCTGACCGCGATCCCGTTTGGCGTGGCGGTGTGTTCGATGATCCTGGTCAGCCGCAGCTCTGACCGCATGTGCGAGCGCCGCTGGCACCTGATCGTGCCGTTCTGCTGCGCGGCACGGGCCTGGTGCTGAGCGCCGTGTTCAGCCATAACACCGCGCTGTCGCTGGCAGCCCTGGCGCTGGCCGCCGGCGGCAGCCTGGCCACCTCGCCGCTGTTCTGGAGCCTGCCGACGTCCATCCTGTCGGGCGTGGGCGCGGCGGCGGGCATTGCGCTGATCAACTCGTTCGCCAACCTGGCCGGCTTTATCAGCCGCGCGTCACTGCGTGAGGCGATCTCTACCTTGCAGGGAATGGGCGTGGTGGTGTCGCGCCCGGGCAAGGGCGTCTACGTGACGGCCGCCGCCGACAGCGCCGCGGCCACGCCGCCCTGGCGCTTTGCGGCCACGCATTCGCTGATCGACATCTACCAGCTGCGCTTTGCGCTGGAAGGGCTGACCGCGCGGCTGGCTGCGCTGGCCATCTCCGAGAACGAGATCGAGCAGTTGCGCCAGAACGCGGCCACGATGCAGAGCGCGATCGAGGCGGATGCGTATGACGAAGCCTCGCAACTCGACTACGAATTCCACACACTGATCGTCACGGTGTCTGGCAACCAGGTCATCCGCGAGATTCTGCGCGAAAGCGCCGAGGTGATGCGCGAGAGCCAGCGCCTGCCGTACTACCGGCGCGGCGCGCGCAATGCCACCTTCACCGAGCACAGCGCCATCATCGAGGCGCTGGCCGCCCGCCAGCCGGAGCAGGCGCAGCGCGCGATGGAGCGCCACATCATGCTGGCGGCGCGCCGTGCAGGCGTGCATTTCCCCACGGGGGACGAGAAAGAGAATTGAGCTGAGCGGGTGTCAGCCCAGCCGGAACACCCCGACCGCCCGGTTCAGCCCCTCCGTCTGCTGCCGCTGCACCCGCGCAGCTTCGGCGGCACTGGCCACCAACTCTGCATTCTCCTCGAATGCCGCCTGGATCTCCGCCACGCGCCGGGCCATGCCTTCGATGCCGCTGCGCTGGTTGTCGCCCAGCGTCGCCAGTTCCTCTACCAACGTGGCAAGCTTGCCGATGCTGGCCACCACCTCGTTCATGGTCTCGCCGGTATGGCCGACCAGTTCCGTGCCGGCGTGCGCGCGTTCGACCGAGGTATTGATTAGCCCGCGAATCTCCTTGGCCGCAGCGCCACAGCGATGCGCCAGTTGTCGGACCTCGCCGGCCACCACCGCAAAGCCTTTGCCGTGCTCGCCCGCGCGCACGGCCTCCACGGCGGCGTTCAGCGCCAGGATATTGGTCTGGAAGGCAATGCTGTCGATCACGCCGATGATCTCGGTGATGCGCCCGCAGGCCTCGTTGATCTCGCCCATGATGTGGATCACCGACAGGATCTCGCCACTGCCGCGCGCGACCACGGTGCTGGAGGCCCCGGCCAGTTCGCAGGCGCCGCGGGCGTGGTCGGCGCTGGCGCGGGCGGCCTGGGTCAGCGCCTGCATGTCCTGCATGGTGTGCGCGACGGTGCGAGCCTGTTCGTCGGTGCGGCGGGCGACGGTGGCGCTGGTGTCGAGGATGTCGCCGGCCGCATCTGCCACGGTGCCTGCGGTGTTCCGTACCTGCAGCAGCGTCTGGCGCACGGTGTCCAGCGTTTTGCGGAAGGCGCGTGCGAAGTCGCTGTCCGGGTGGCGCCATCGGCGGTCAGCGTCAGGTAGCCGGGTTCGCGCTCGATGCCCGCGGCCAGCGCGCTCAGTTCATCGGTGGCGTGGGCATCGCGCTCCAGCCGCCACGCGATCACGCACAGCACGCCGGTCTGCACGATGACGAAGGAGGCGTGGAACAGCACCATATTGAAGCTGGGGTCGGTGAAGCAGATGGTGTTCCAGCCCCACTGCTGGAAGAAGTTGAAGCTCAGGTGATGCAACGCGATCACCGCCGCCGTCCAGCAGGATCACGCGGAAGTCGCGGTAGGCCAGCAGCAGCGACAGCGAGACGAACACTAGGAAGTGGAATTCCACCTGCCCGTGCGCCTGGTGGATCAGCAGTGCGACGAAGATCATCAGCAGCACGGCCATCGCCAGCCGCGTAGCCAGGCGCGCGGGCAGGGTGACCGCCATCAGCGTGCCGAGCAGCGCCATTGGCAAGCCCAGCGTCAGCGTCAGCCCGGTCGACCCATAGTGATTGCCGACGATCAGCGACAACAGGCCCAGCACCCACAGCATGGCCGTCATCAGCTGGTCTGCGCGGCGGTGCACGCCTTGCAGCAGCGGGGTGTGCGGCGCGGCTGGCGCAGAAACGGAACTGCCCGCGGCACGGCGGGCAGGGATGGTCGCGGACAGCCGTCCGGTCAGGGCGTGGTCAGCGCTGGTCATGGTTCCCGCGCAGCGTAAGTCGAGAAGACGCTGCACCCCGTATGTCTTACTTTATGGTGTTGCGCGGCTGATTATATCGACGCCTACCGGCTGCGACAGGCCATGGCGCAGCCGCGCAACACTGCGGGCAAATTGCTGCAATTGAGTGATGTTCGGGGCCGGCGCCAGGCGCTACGATGTCGCGGCGCGGCCCGCGGCGCTGCTTCAGTCGCCATGCCTCAGTCCAGCCGGATATTGTTCTCCTTGATCACGTTGCCCCAGTACGCCTGATCCGCTCTGGTCGCCGCCGCGAACGCCGCCGGCTGCGTCGTCTTGACGATCAGCCCCAGCTCGGCCAGGCGCTGGCGGATCTCCGGCGCGGCCATCACCGTTTCCACATCGGCCGAGATCTTGTCGACGATGGCCTGCGGCGCGCCGGCGGTGGTGAACAGGCCAAACCAGGCCGGGCCGTCCAGCCCCTTGTAGCCGAGTTCCTGGAAGGTCGGCACATCCGGCAGCATCGGCGCGCGGGTATTGCCGGTAACGGCCAGCGGCTGGAGCTTGCCGGTGCGCGCATGCTGGCGCACGGTCATCGGCGACAGCGTGCCCAGCGAGATCTGGCCGCCGATCAGGTCGGTGGCGATGGGGGCTTCGCCCTTGTACGGGACATGGACCAGCTGGGCGCCCGCGCCCTTGAGGAAGACCTGCATGTAGAGATGGGCGCCGGTGCCAATGCCATAGGTGCCATAGGAATACTTGTCGGGCTGGGACCTGGCCAGGCTGATCATCTGCGGCAGCGTGCGCGGCATGGCGCTGCTGGCGGTCAGCACTAGGCTGGTGGTGCATAGCTGGCTGATGGCGGTCAGGTCGCGCAGCGGGTCGAACGGCGGTTTGGCCACCATATAGGGCGTCTGCACCAGACTGGGCAGGGCCAGCAGCAGGGTGTAGCCGTCCGCCGGCGCCTTGGCGACTACGTCGGCGCCAATCATGCCGCCCACGCCGGGGCGGTTCTCCACGATCACCGGGCGCTGCCACAGCTTGCTGAGCGGGTCGCCCAGCGCGCGCGCCAGCACGTCGGTGGCACCGCCGGGCGGGTAGGGCACGACCAGCCGCACCGGGCGCGACGGGTAAGCCTGCTGGGCCCACCCCCGGCTGATTCCAAGGGTCCAGGCGGTGGCGGCCAGGGAACCTGCTCCCAGCCAGTGCAGGACCTTGCGGCGGTCGGCTTGCATCGTGTTTCCTCCAGTCGTTGACATCGTGTCGGTGCGCGGTACGGGCGCGCCAGGGCGCCAGTGACCACGGCAAACCGCAGCCTACGAGGCAGCGCCATGCCGGGGCATCGGCGGGATGGACGAAAAGAGTGGGGAGTACTTACCCGGGGGCATGTGCGGGAGGGTGTATGCGGCAGTGCCGCAATCCGAACCGGGGTTTCCCTTATGATGGGCGCAGCCGCCGTCTCTGCCGCTTGCCTGCCTGATCCCGTGCGGCGCCTGATCCATTTCTTGCTTGTTCCATCATGGCCCGCCTCAAACTCGACCTGCCCGCCGACCAGTTCTGCTACGCCACGCACCTGACCGTGCGCGTGACCGACATTAACTCGGCCAACCACCTTGCCAACGATTCGATGATCTCGATGATCTCCGAGGCGCGGGCGCGGTTCCTGTATGAATTCGGCAGCGAGGATGTGCGGCAGGAAGGGGTGGGCATCATCGTGACCGACCTGGCCACGATGTACCGCAACGAGGCACATGCGCGCGACCAGCTGCAGTTCGAGGTGGGGGTGATGGACTTCAACAAGTACGGCGGCGACATCATCTTCCGCATCACGCGGCCTGCCGATGGCGCGCTGATCGCGATGGCCAAGTCGGGCTTTGTCTTCTTCGACTACGTGGGGAAGAATGTGGTGGCGATGCCGGAGGGGTTCGCCAGGCGATTCCCGAAGGTGAACTGGGTGGAGTAACCGCTTGCATGGCGCTGTCCTTCAACAGCGCCACGTTCCTGCAAGAAATTCGGCTTACGCCTTGCGCTCGCCGCCCAGCGCCTCGGTGAGGTCGCTGAGCATGCCGGAGAGTTCGCCGGCCATCATGGTGAAATCGGCGTCGAAGCGCTCGTCTTCATCGTGCGCCGTGCCATCGGCCTGTTCCTTGATCACGTCGAGCGGGGCCACCTTCTTGACCACCAGCCCGTCGGTCAGCACGAACGACACGCGGTCGTTCCACGTCATCGCCAGGCGCGTGCAGCGCTTGCCGGCGGCGATATGGCGGCGCAGGTCTTCCGGGTCCAGCGGGTGGCGCACATAGCGCACGGTGGCCTTGCTTTCCGCGCCGGATTGCAACTCGATTTCCTGGTCGACGGTGAAGCCGCCCGGTGCCGCATCCCCGGCCAGCCATTCGGTCATGGCCGCCACCGGCGACTGGTTGACGTGCAGGTTGATCAGCGGCAGCGGATCCAGCGCCTTGAACAGCATGCCGCGCACTTCATCGGCCTTGGCCGTGGCGGCGGCGTCGATGGCAAGCCAGCCGTTGTCCGGGTCGATCCACACACGCGTGTCGCGGCGGATGCTGAAGGCGCGCGGCAGCAGTTCTTCGGTGACCTGCTCCTTCAGTTCCTTCATTTGCTTGCGGCCCGGCTTGTAGCCTTGCTGCTCTTCAACTTCCGCGGCGCGGGCGCGCGTGACCTGGTTGACCACGGTAGTGGGCAGCAGCTTCTTTTCCGTGCGCAGCGTCAGCAGCATCTGGCCGCCGACGGTATGGACCAGCTGGCCGTTGTCACGCGGCGAGGCCCAGCCTTGCGTCTGCATTTCGAGGCTGGTACCGGGGAAGAAGGCGTGCTTTGCCAGGCTGGCTTCAACCTCGTCGGCGCTCAGCGACCACGGGGCGGAGAAACGATGGACCTGCAGATTCTTGAACCACATGGGAATTCGGCCAAAGGGACGAATTCTATCCTCTCGCGGCCCGCGGACGCGAAAAAGGAGGGCGCCGCGCAGCACGCAAGCCGCGCGGCGGTCACCGAAGGCCCGCCCTTACAGGTCGAGCTTGCTGATCTTGCTGCCCTCGAAGCTCAGACCCGCCATCAGGCCGGCATTGGTCAAGACGAAGCCGACGATGGGCTGCTGGCCGGTGTTGGTGTCCAGCACGCCGTTTGCGCCAATGGTGGCCACTGCCACGGTGGCATCGACGCCCGCGGTCCAGCCGCTGCTGCGCACGAACTTGTCGTAGGCATCCGGCGTCAGGAACATCAGGATCACGGCCTTGGACTGCGCACCGATCTGCCAGCCGACCGAGCCGGCGATCAGGCGGTAGTAGCCGCGCGTGGCGCCGCCCGAGCGCAGGGCACCGTCGCCATACTCGCCGCCGACGATAAAGCCCGCCGTCAGCGTCTTCGGGAACACCAGGATGCCGCGTGCGCGGTTGCCGAGCTCGCGCGAGCCCTTGACCGAGTCGTATAGGCGCGACAGCGTGCCGTCTACGCCGGAGTCCAGCTCGCGCCGGCGCGCGGCCTTGTCGCTGGTGGCTTCGGGTTTGGTGGTGGTGCAGGCACCCAGGGCCAGGCTGCCAAGGGCCAGACCCGCGCTGGCCGAAAGGAAGGTTCGACGTTTCATCTCGTCTCCTTGGTGTTGTTGTCGTCTTTGAAGCATAGGCGCCGGAAGCACCCGGGCAAATGCCGGACCGCGCAGAGACGTTTCCATTTGTGACGAAGGTGGTGCCGGGGGGCCATTCGCGGCAAGAATAGTCAGTCTTGCGCCCGGAACGTCCCATGGCTGACACATGGGGTGGCCAATGCGCCGTGACAGCATCATCCTTCCATGAAAAAACTCCTGACCGCCCTGCCGCTGGCCTTCCTGGCCGCGTGCGCTTCACATCCTTCGGGTTCTTCCAATGACGCCGGCGCCGCGGGTGCCGGATCGCAGTCGGCCGTCGACAGCAGCGGCTGGCAGGCGCTGCGCGCCAAATACATGGATTGCGCCCAGAAGAAGGCCAACGATAACCTGTCGGCCAAGGGCCAGCCCAAGGACGTGGCCAACCTGGCGCTGGCCGCGTGCGAGCCTGAACTGAACGCCATGCATGATTCCTTCCGCAGCTACCTGGATGCGCAGATGTCGTCGTCGCACGGCAAGAGCAGCGCGCGCCAGGCAGCGGCGCGCGTGACCACCGACACCCGCGAGAAGGCGCGCAGCTACCTAGTGCGCTACGTCGAGCGCGAGCGCTACGTGGCCCGCGTGCCCTGAGGGCACGCGCCCGGCAGCCTGCTCAGAGCATTTCCAGCGGGCCCGGGCCGTCGGGCGGCGGGAAGATGCGGTCGAGTTCGGCCAGCTGGGCGGCCGACAGCGTATGCGACAGCGCGCCCAGATTCTCCTGCAGGCGCTCGCGCCGGCCGGTCTTGGGGATGGCGATGACGCCGTCCTGCGCCAGCAGCCAGGCCAGCGCCGCCTGTGCCGCCGTCATGCCGTGGTCGCGCGCAAAGCGCTTCAGCCCGGGGTTGCCCAGCAGGCGTGACTGCTCGATCGGCGAATAGGCCATTACCGGCACGCCACGCTGGCGCAGCCACGGCAGCAGGTCCCATTCGATGCCGCGCCGGCCCAGGTTGTACAGCAGCTGGTTGGTGACCAGCCGGTCGCCGCCCGGCGCGTCCCACAATTCCTGCAGGTCGGACAGGTCGAGGTTGCTCACGCCCCAGCGGCGGATCTTGCCGTCGCGCTGCAGCGCCTCCATGGCCTGCACCGTCTCTTCCAGCGGCACGCCGCCGCGCCAGTGCAATAAATAGAGGTCGATGCGGTCGGTGCGCAGCCGCTTCAGGCTGCGCTCGCAGGCCTGCACGGTGCCGCGCCGGCTGGCGTTGAAGGGGTAGACCTTGCTGACGAGGAAGGCCTCGTCGCGGCGCCCGGCGATGGCTTCGCCGATCATCTCCTCGGACTGGCCCTCACCATACATCTCGGCGGTATCGATCAGCCGCAGGCCAAGGTCCAGGCCCAGGCGCAGCGTGGCGATTTCTTCGGCGCGCGCGGCGCGCGACTCGCCCATATTCCACGTTCCCATGCCGAGCGCCGGGACGCGCTCGCCGTCGGGCAGGGTGATTTGCTTCATGTGTTCGCTTCCTGGTTTGTCGGGTCAAGTGCCCGGCGGCACCCAACCGCCACGGCAATGGTTTCTTGGTGAACATCCAGGCCCACGTACTTGCTAAACTTGTCCATGACCTGCCCCCTCAATTGTGGCTCTGGGCCGTTGGTTTAACCCATCTCAAGCCTAATCCACGGCGCTTGAGGTGCGGCAGGTCAATACATTTTGTCTAGTTAACAACACCTGAAATGTACAAGCCGCGCGGGCAGGGATTGCTTCAGACCAGTCCGGTCAGAAAATACACGGCGATGACGAAGAACACCGCGGCGGTCTTGATCATTGTGACGGCGAAGATATCGCGGTAGGACTCGCGGTGGGTCAGGCCGGTCACCGCCAGTAGCGTGATCACGGCGCCGTTGTGCGGCAGCGTGTCCATGCCGCCGCTGGCCATCGATACGACGCGGTGCAGCACCTCCAGCGGGATCTGCATGGCCTGCGCGCCCGCGATAAAGGTCTGCGACATCGCCGCCAGCGCAATGCTCATGCCGCCCGAGGCCGAGCCGGTTATGCCGGCCAGCGTGCTGACCGAGACCGCGGCATTGACCAGCGGGTTGGGGATCGCGCGCAGCGCGTCGCTGACTACCAGGAAGCCGGGCAGCGCGGCGATGACCCCGCCGAAGCCGTATTCCGATGCCGTGTTCATCGACGCCAGCAGCGCGCCGCCGACGGCGCCCTTGGTGCCCTCGGCAAAGCGCTCGCGCAGGGCGCCGAAGGCGGTCACCAGCACCACGGCGATGCCCAGCAGCAGCGCGCCTTCCACTGCCCAGATCGCGGTCACGCTGGCGATCTTGGTTTCCACCGGCTTGGGCAGGCCCGGCAGCGCCACGCTGTTGGAAGGGCCATACCAGAGCGGGATCATCCGCGTCAGCCAGAAGTTGGCCACGCCCACCACCACCAGCGGCAGCAGCGCCAGCAGCGGGTGCGGCAGCTTGCCGGACTGGCTGCGCTCGGGCTCGTTGCGCAGGTTGGTGCCGTAGCCTTCGTCACGCGCGGCGGCGCCGCGGCGGCGCCATTCCAGGTAGCTCAGGCCCACCACCAAAATAAACAGCGAGCCGGCCACGCCCAGCACCGGCGCGGCCCACGAGGTGGTGTTGAAGAAGTTGGTGGGGATGATGTTCTGGATCTGCGGCGTGCCCGGCAGCGAATCCATGGTGAACGAGAACGCGCCCAGCGCGATCGCGCCCGGCATCAGCCGCTTGGGGATGTTGCTCTGGCGGTACAGCTCGGCCGCGAACGGATAGACCGCGAACACCACCACGAACAGCGACACGCCGCCATAGGTCAGCAGCGCGCACACCGTGACGATCACGGCGTTGGCGCGCGAGCGCCCGATATAGCGGATCGCCGCGGCGACGATGGATTCGGAAAAGCCGGACAGCTCAACTACCTTGCCGAACACCGCACCTAATAAAAACACGGGGAAATACAGCTTCACGAAGCCGACCATCTTCTCCATGAAGATGCCGGTGAACACCGGTGCGACCGCGGACGGGTCGGTCAGCAGCACCGCGCCCAGTGCGGCGATGGGCGCGAACAGGATCACGCTGTAGCCGCGGTACGCGGCGAACATCAGAAAGGCAAGGGCTGCCAGCACGATCAGAAACGACATCGGATCTCCTTCAGGGTTGCCTTGTCCTGAGGTGCGGTCCGTTTGCCGCGCGGGGGCTGGCGCTTGTGGCGCCTTGTCTCTGTCAGTCCGTCAGGAAAAGGGATCAGCGGGCGACTGTGCCACAGCTTGGCGCGCGGCGAAACCTCTGGTCTCGCCGCGGGGCACTGAGATGACAGCCGGCATGAAGGAGGTGCGCTGTTTCAGCCGTGCTGGTGGCTATACTCCTGCGTGCGCCCGCCGTAGCCATAGGCCGCGGCGCGGGCGTCGATCACGTGCACGTACGACACCGGATGCAGCTTGCCCAGCAGCCCCGACATGGTCTCGAACACGGCCTCGATGAACTGCGCTTTCTCCGCCTTGGTGTTGGTTTCATCGGTCACGCTGATGTCCAGGTGGAAGGCGTTGCGGCCCTGCTCCGACAGCGGCACGTCGGCGATGATCCAGCTGTCGTGCGGGATGTACTGGACCGTGACGGCAATCACGTCGCGCTTCTTGCCGAGCACGCGCTCGGTCAGGTCGGCGATCGCCCTGGCGCTGCGGCGGGTGAGGGCGGCATCGGGCTGGCCGGACAAGTGCAGGACGATGTGGGGCATGGCTGGCTCCTTGGTTTTGCGTGGGTGGGTGATGCCATGGTAGGGGGTGGTGTAGTATCGGAAAAGCGGGAATATCCGATGTGAACCATCGGGTTATCCGAAGTAATGCCACCCTTGCCGGAGCCTTGCCATGCGTGGATTCGAAACCGACCAGTTGCGCACCTTTGTCACGGTCGCGGACAGCGGTAGCCTGTCGGCGGCGGCGCCCAGGCTGTTCCTGTCGCAGTCCTCGGTCAGCGAGCAGCTGCGCAAGCTGGAGGAGCGCGCCGGCGTGCCGCTGCTGTCGCGCGGACGGCATGGCGCGGTGCCGACGCCGGCGGGGGAGCGGCTGCTGGAACACGCGCGGCGCATCCTGGCGCTGAACGAGCTGGCCCTGCAGGAGTTGCGCGGCCACGCGCTGGCGGGCGAACTGCGGCTGGCCGTGACCGATTACTTCCGCCCGGGCGAGATCGCCGGCATGCTGCGGCGCCTGCGCGAGCGCTACCCGTACCTGCGCCTGCACGTGACGGTGATGAAGAGCGCGGCAATCGATGCCGCCGCGGAGATGGACACCTTCGATATCGGCCTCAGCATGCGCCTGCCCGGCACGCGCGGGCAGGGCGCGGGCACGCGCGGCACGGTGCTGCGGCGCGAGCCGCTGGCCTGGGTCGCCGCGCCGGCCGAGGCCGACAGCCTGCCCGCGACGCTGCCGCTGGTGCTGCTGCCCGACACCTGCTCGCTGCATCAGTACGTGGTGCAGCTGCTGCTGCGCAAGCGGCTGCCATTCGAGGTTGCGCACTCGGCGTCGGGCGTCGCGGGGCTGCACTTGGCGCTGGCGGCGGGGCTGGGGTTGTCGTGCCTGAATGCGTCGGCGATCGGCCCCGGCGTGGCACCGCTGGATGGCGCCACCATCGCGCGGCTGGGCCTGCCGCGGCTGCCGGAGGCGGAGTTTTTCCTGTTGCCGGGCCGGCGCGGTGAGTCAGCCTTTGTTGCCGAGGCGCGCGATGCACTTGCCGGGCAGCTGGTGTAGGGAATGAGTTTCTGAAGTTCGGGATACGGCACAGGAATAGCGGTGCTGGCTCAGCCTTGTGCTTAAAGCAACATATATTGACCGCGAATAGGAATAATTCGCAATCTCGTTGACCGTGACAATCCTGTAATCGATAATGCGCCCGCGTTTTCAAAACTATTACAGCCGATTACACGGAAATGAGAATAAAACTTCACCCGATCTGTGCCGCGGTGGCGGGGAGCTTCGTATTTCAACCGATGCTGGGGTGGGCCCAGGCCGCGCCAGACGCTTCGGCGCAGTTGCCTGAGGTCACGGTCAGGGCCGACGTCAGCCGCGAGCTTGGCACCGGCTATAACCCGTCCAATGCGGTCAGCGCGACCAAGACCGAGGCGCCGCTGCGCGACATCCCGCAGACCGTCAACGTGGTCACCGGTGATGTCATGCGCGACCAGCACGCCACTTCGATGCAGGATGCGCTGAAGAACGTGCCGGGCGTGTCGTTCTCCACCGGCGACGGCCAGCGCGACCAGGTGTCGATCCGCGGCTTTTCCGCCATCGCCGACCAGTTCGTCGACGGCATCCGCGACGATGCGCTGTACTTCCGCGACCTGTCCAACGTCGACCGCGTCGAAGTCATCAAGGGACCGGCGGCGGTGCTGTACGGCCGCGGTTCGTCGGGGGGCCTGATCAACCGCGTGACCAAGAAGCCGGGTATCGACGTCACCGACTTCGCGCTTAGCTACGGCATGTGGGCCGACCGTCGCGCCGAGGCCGACGTGGGCCGCGTGTTCGCCGACGGCGCCGCCGCTTTCCGCGTGACCGGCGCGGTGGAGAAGGCCAACAGCTACCGCTCGCAGCAGTTCCTGGACCGTGCCGCCGTGGCGCCGTCCCTGGAACTGCGCATCGCGCCAGAGACCACCGTGCTGCTGCAGGCCGACTACCTCGAAGACCGCCGCGTGACGGACTTCGGCATCCCGGCCTACAAGGGGCGCCCGGTGGACGTGCCGGCCTCGCGCTATTACGGGGCGGCCAATGCGCGCGACGCCGACTATAGCCAGTCGCGTGTGTACTCGGGCACTGCCACGATCAACCATCGCTTCAACGACGACTGGTCGATCCGCAACGCCACGCGGTACTACCACTACTCGCTGGATCGCAATAACACGCTGACCAGCGCGGTCAACGAGGTGACACAGCGGCTGACGATGTCGCACTCCAACGTCTACCGCGAGGAGCACGGCTGGTTCAACCAGACGGACCTGACACAGAAGGCGACGATCCTCGGTACCAGGCACGAAATCCTGTACGGGATGGAGATCGGCCAGCAGAACAAGGATCTGGTCAATTTCTCCAAGGCCGTGCCGGGCACCTTCGATCTGTTCAACCCGGTGCTGCCGACGCTGCCGCGCCTGGTCGGCGGCACGCCTGCCACGAGCAACCTGGCCACCGCCAAGACCCTGGCGTTCTACACGCAGGACATGATCACCTTTACCGAGCAGTGGAAGGCGCTGTTCGGCGTGCGTTACGACAACTTCCAGCAGGACACCAACCAGCGCCTGGCTGGCCAGAAGAACCTGTCGCGCACCGACAATGCCTGGAGCCCGCGTGCGGGCCTGGTCTGGCAGCCGTCGAAGGTGCAGTCGTACTACGTGTCGTGGAGCCGGTCGTTCCAGCCCTCGGGTGAGACCTTCGCGCTGGCCGCCAACAACGCCGAACTGGCGCCGGAGACGACCAACAATGCCGAAGTCGGCGCCAAGTACGACTGGCTCGACGGCAAGGCGAGCACGACGATTTCGGTATTCCGGCTGGAACGGAACAATATGAAGATCGCCAATGCCACCGGCACGGCGCTGATTCCGGTTGGCGAGCAGCGCACGGACGGCATCGAGCTGAGCGGCGCCGCGGAGCTCGGCAGCGGCTGGCGCGTGCTGGCCGGCTATGCCTACCTGGATGCAGTGGTGACCAAGTCGACCCCCTTGTTCCAGGGCAAGCGTGCCACGCTGACGCCTCGCCACTCCGGCAACGTCTGGCTGACCAAGACGCTGGGCAACGGCTTTGGCATCGGCGGCGGCCTGAACCTGGTCGGCGCCCGCATGGCCGATCAGGCCAATACCGTCACGCTGCCGGGCTATGTCACGGCGGACATGATGGCCTGGTACCGCCATGGTCCGTTCGAGGCGCAGTTGAACCTGTACAACCTGTTCAACAAGAACTACATCGTCTCGGCGCATGGTTCGAATGCCAACCTGAACATGCCGGGTGCCCCGCGCAGCGTGATGGCCACCCTGCGCTACCGGATGTAAAGCGCAGCATCGTGGACAAAAAAACCGGGCGGTTCATCACCGCCCGTTTTTTTTCGACTGCCGTTTCTCCTTCGGCTGGGACACGCAGCGGCATGCCCCGGAGAAACCCTGAGTCCTGCGCCGTGCCGGCAGGGTCAGTGGTCGCGTTCCCAGGTCTGGGTGCGGCCGATCAGGCTGATGCCGATGAAGCCGCGCACGTTGAGCTTGTTGCCGTCCTCGGCCAGCGACATCTTGCTCTTGTAGACCTTGCCGTTCTCCGGGTCCAGGATCTCGCCGCCGCTCCACTCGTTGTCGCCGGTCTTGCGCAGGCCGGAGAGGATGGTCATGCCGATGACGGGCTGGTCCTTGCGTGCGTCGGTGCACTTGTCGCACACGCGCGGCTTGCCGTCGCTCTCGACGAAGGTCTTGATCAGGCGTCCGCTGAAGACGCCGTTCTTCTCGGCGATCTCCACCAGCCCGCGCGGCTTGCCGGTGTTGTCGTCGATGGTCTTCCACGTGCCGCTGGGCGTGGCCTGCGCCATCGCCGCGGCGCTGCCAAGCAGGGTGGCGGCAAGCACGGCGGCGCGCAGGGTCGAAGCAAGGGGGGAATGGATGCGCATGATGTCTCCTTTGAGGTTCGTAGCCACGCCAATCTACTGGCGCCGAGGCCGCGCCGCAATCCGGCGCGGCGCGGCGCGCGCCTTTCCGCCGCCCTCGCCTGCTACCCGCAAAGCCGCATGCAGCTGCCGTTTGCGGGTTATTGTGATGCAGCAAAAGACACCGGCGGGCGGGCGCTGAAGCAATCCTCTAAGCGGACGTACGACGCGCTGCCGGCAGGGCGAGGCGAGTGGTGCGACGAGCGGCGAGGGTGAGAGCGCGAACACGCGAGGCACGGCGCGCGCGATCCGGATCGCACGGCAGGCGCGCGGATCGAACACGCATGCCGATGGCTTGATCGAAGCGTCTGCCGAAGTGTTGCCGCGATGCTTCGCGAGCGTCGCGGCTTGGCTCGATCGCAACGCTTTGATGCCCTCGCGATGTCTTCGCGCTGTTGCGTCGATGCAAACCGTTGCGTGCACGCATCACTCTCGGAGGGTGTGTGCGACGCTGTCGCGCGAAGCGCGAGGCGAGCATGAGCGAGGCTCGCTCGCATGGCGGCGCGTGCGTGCGCTGCCGACTGTGTAAAGCATGCAGGGCGTGTGTCACGCTGCGCGGCGCGCGCGCGTTCAGGAACGTGTCCGCGCCAGTCGACGGCTGCCGCACGCGTATCGGTGCATCGCCCGCAAAGCCTTTGTCCATGCGGCTTTTCGGAAAACGCGATGACGCGCGCAGCGTCGTTGCGCAATCGTCAGGCGCGCGTTGCGATGCTGGTCGTCAGCGTTTGTCGCGGTGTGTAAAAGCTGCGATGCGCGGTGCGTGCGATGGGGTGTCGCGCTGCCTGTGCGAGCGTGCGAAACGCGCATCGGCGCCAGCGCGCGAGCGACGCGTTGCGATGCTATCGGCAACGTCTTCGTGACACCGCGCGTGAGAACTAGTTCGAGCGAAACATGCAGGCAAGTTTTTTTGCACTTTTTTCTT
Source organism: Cupriavidus sp. GW821-FHT07C08 (assembly GCF_059419025.1). NCBI lineage: Bacteria > Pseudomonadati > Pseudomonadota > Betaproteobacteria > Burkholderiales > Burkholderiaceae > Cupriavidus > Cupriavidus sp. GW821-FHT07C08. The sequence continues at coordinate 48,105 of NZ_JBWKQZ010000042.1, read as the reverse complement.
AACATCATCGTGCAAACGAATTATGATTCGCCTTGACAAGAGTCTCACTTCATTGCAGAGAAGCAGGAAGCAAGATGGAACGACAAGCGCGATGCGCGCTTCGATGCAGTGACGAAGGTAGTAGCTGAGGAGCACGAGAACTTTGACGCAGACCAGGCCGGACCGGCTTCTTAAAACGCGTGCAGTCTCCCTTGGTCCATTAACGGGTTGGACCCGCTACCACCGAATGAATGCCGCCTGCCGTGCGCGAGGCCAAGCCCGCACCGCAGGCCAGCTGTCCGATATCTCCTCATTTCTGGCCGTGCGCCGGCTCAACGGGCGGTGCGGGCTGATCGAATATTCCAGGGCGCGGCACGTGCCCGAGACCCGCTTGCGGGCTCGCTCCGGCCGCCAAGTCACCGCCACGGGCGGTGCGCCTGCAACCAAATTCATTAGCGTGCAGCAGTGGTCGGGCCGCACGCCGATGAATCGCTCGCTCGACTGGGGCCGCGCTGCTGTAATGCGCCTCGGGTCGGTCGGGTCGCCAACTTAGGTCATTCGATATTCACTCTCTAGTGAAGGAGTTATCCATGGCAACTGCTGCAAAGAAAAAGCCGGCGGCTAAGAAGGCCGCCAAGCCGGCCGCCAAGAAGGCTGCTGTGAAGAAGGTAGCCGCCAAGAAGGCAGCACCGGCCGCCAAGAAGGCACCGGCCAAGAAGGCCGCTGTGAAGAAGGTCGCAGCCAAGAAGGCTGCACCGGCCAAGAAGGCAGCCGCCAAGAAGGCCCCGGCCAAGAAGGCCGCGGTGAAGAAGGTAGCCGCCAAGAAGGTCGCGACCAAGAAGGTTGCAGCCAAGAAGGCTCCGGCCAAGAAGGCTGCAGTGAAGAAGGTTGCCGCCAAGAAGGTCGTGGCCAAGAAGGCTGTCGCCAAGAAGGCTGTCGCCAAGAAGGCTCCGGCCAAGAAGGCTGCGGTGAAGAAGGTTGCTGCCAAGAAGGCTGCACCGGCCAAGAAGGCTGCCGCCAAGAAGCCGGCTGCCAAGAAGGCTGCTGCCAAGAAGCCGGCGGCCAAGAAGGCTGCCGCCAAGCCTGCCGCGGCCCCTGCCGTTGCTCCCGCTTCGGCTGCCAAGACCGCGCTGAACCCGGCTGCTGCCTGGCCGTTCCCGACGGGCAACCGTCCGTAAGCTGCTCCGCCACGGAGTGGACCTTACGCGTTCCGCAAGGAACCGCACCGGCACGCAGCGCGTGCCCGCATGACCGGATACTGCGTATCCGGTCCGCAAGACACCAGGTCTTGCCGACCCGCCGATGGCATCCGCCCGGCGGGTTTTTTCATGGGCGCGCGCCCGCGCGTGGGAGCGGTCCGCCACTGTTACGGAATTGCAAAGCCGAAAAGAAAAAGCGCCGCGACCCTTGCGGGTGCGGCGCGCCTTGCTGCGCCCTGGCGCGGCCCTGCGGGGCCGCGAGGGCTCAGTGCGTGACCCGGGTCACGCCGCCCGAGGACAGCAGCCGTACGCGCTCGCCGGGGCGGAAGGCTTCGTCGGCCTCCTGCGTGATCGCGCGCATCTCGCCGTTTTCCAGGCGTACGGTGATCTCCAGCCCGCGGCGCTGGTTGATCTTGTTCTCGGCCGCGCTGCCGGCAATGCCGCCGAGCACCGCGCCGAGGATCCCGGCCGCCACCGCGCCGTTGCCGCCGCCGATGGTGCTGCCGGCGGCAATGCCGCCGATGGCACCGCCCGCCAGCGTGCCGGCGCCGGTCTGGTTACCCTGGATGGTGACCTCGCGGATGCCTTCGACCACGCCGTAGCGCACGGTCTGTTCGCGCTGCGCCTGGCCCGTGCCATAGACGCTGTTGGAGTTGGATTGCGTAGCGCAGCCGGCAACCAGGGCGGTGACGGCAAGGACGGCAACGGCACCGCCACGTAGCTTGTTGTTCATGTCGTTTCCCGAAAGAAAGCCACGCGCTGGCCGCAGGTCAGGCGTAGCGGTACCCGAATGCAGACTGGAACCGGTTGCCGATTTCCTCGCGCGACAACCAGTGGTTCTGCGGACCCTGTTGCGCGATCTTGACCGAACCCATCAGCGATGCCAGGCGGCCAGTCGTTTCCCAGTCTAATCCGTTCTCAATGCCGTAAAGCAGGCCGCCACGGAAGGCGTCGCCACACCCGGTCGGGTCCACGATGCGCTCGGCCGCAACGGCCGGGATCGCGTACTGGCGACCATCGGCAAAGATGCTGGCGCCGCGCTCGCCGTGCGTGACGATGAAAGCACGAACCTTGGCGGCAACCTCGGCGCTGGTCCAGGCGGTACGGGACAGCAGGACCTGCGCTTCGTAGTCATTGACTGTCACGTAACTGGCGAGTTCAACGAACTCGCGCAGGTCTTCCCCGTTGAACAGGGGCATGGCCTGACCCAGGTCAAAGATGAATGGCACGCCGGCCTCGGCGAACTGGCGCGCATGGTGCAGCATGCCCTCGCGGCTGTCGGGCGCGACGATGCCCAGGCCCGGCGCGCTGGCGCCGCCCAGTGCATCCTTGACGTTGTTCAACTGCGACTGGCTCATTGCGCCAGGGTGAAAGGCGGTGATCTGGTTGTTGTCCAGGTCGGTGGTGATCATCGCCTGCGCGGTGAAGGTCTCAGGCAGGACGCGGATGTGGCCGGTGGGGATCTCCAGCTTGCGCAGGTAGTCCAGGTAGGGTTCGGCATCGGTGCCGACGGTGGCCATCACCACGGGATCGCCGCCAAGCATCTTCAGCGTGTAGGCGATGTTGCCGGCGCAGCCGCCGAACTCGCGGCGCATGCCGGGCACCAGGAACGAGACGTTCAGCATGTGGATCTGGTCCGGCAGGATGTGTTCACGGAAGCGTCCGTCGAACGTCATGATGGTGTCGTAGGCGACGGAGCCGCAGATCAGGCTGGCCATGCTCTCTCCAGGTGTTGGGGTGATTGGGTGGAATGGAGCCCTTGCGGGCAGTATCGGTCAGGCAGAAAACAAAAAAGCGGCCGCCCCGGGATGCGGGCGGCCGCTGCCGTCCGGGAACCCGCGGGTTCCCGGGCGTGCCGCTGATTACTTCAGCGCGGCCAGGGCGGCGTCGTAATCCGGCTCGTTCTTGATCTCGGGCACCAGCTGGCTGTACTTGACGGTGTCGTTCTCGTCGAGCACCACCACGGCACGGGCGGTCACGCCGGCCAGCGGGCCGGTCTTGATGTCCACGCCGTAGTTGCCCTTGAACTCGGCGCCGCGCATGGTCGACAGCGGCACCACGTTGGCCAGGCCTTCGGCCGTGCAGAAGCGGCCCATGGCGAACGGCAGGTCGGCCGAGATCGTCAGCACCACGGTGTTGGCGAGGCCGCTGGCGGCTTCATTGAACTTGCGCGCGGAGGCCTGGCACACCGGAGTATCCAGGCTCGGGACGATGTTCAGCACCTTGCGCTTGCCGGCGAAGTCGGCCAGCGTGACGTCCTTCAGGTCCTTGCCGACCAGCGAGAAGGCGGGGGCCTTGTCGCCGGCTTGCGGGAACTTGCCTGCGACTTCGATGGCGTTGCCGCCGAGGGTGACGTTGCTCATGTCTACTCCTTGTTGTCTGATGGATTTCCGGCTCGTGTCCGGAGCGGGGGGCGCGGCCTGCCGCAGGACTCGGATTCGGTCCGGCGGCGGGCCGGGAATTCAGGGGTAAAAAATCAGCACGCGATAGTTGGCTGGCGCCTGCTGCGTTCGGAATCGTACCCGAACCGGCAGCTCCATGCCCGCGCGAAGACCCTGCGCGGCAAAGGCCTTCTGCGACGGCTCCAGGTACTCCGCGGGCTGCAGCACCCGGCGCAGCAGCAGCTGGTCCTGCAGGTCGGTCATCACCAGCTCGATCGCGGGCAGGGCGGTGCTGGCGCGGCCCAGGTTGCGCAGCGTGACCGCCAGCAGGTAGGTGTCGCCGTCCTCATCCTGGCGCTGCAGCTGCGAGGTCTCGATGCGCAGCGCATCGATGTCGCGCCACGGCGGCACGTCGCAGCCCAGCGGCGCGCAGGCGGCCTCGAGTGCCGGGCGCAGCATCGGGAACTGGCCGGCCAGCTGGCTGCGTGCCAGGTAGACCACTTGCACGGCCGCGGCGATGGCAAGCACCACGGCGGCCACGCGCCAGGCGGAACGCGGCACGGCCACTGGCTTGCGGGGCTGGCGTTCACGCTCGCGCTCACGCGCGTGGCGCAGGAAGTCGGGGGCGAAGACCGGGCCGGCCGGTGCTTCGGTGCGCGCCCAGCGGCGCGTGGTCTGCTCGCGCGCGACGGCGCCGCCGGTGACGGTGGAGGGCTGGCCGGTGTCGGGGCCGGGGGCGTTGTCGTCGTCGCCAACGGTGGGTGAGGTGGGCGGGGCGGTGGGGTGGGCCGATGCCTCATCCGGCCACGCGGTCGGCTCGGATCCGGCATCGGCTGACGCCGCGCGCAGGAACTCGCTTGCGCTGGGGATGCTGGCAGCGGGTGCCACTGGCGCGGGCTCGGCGTCGGCGGGTTGCGGCGCTGCCGGTGCTCCCGCAGCAGTCGGGGATGCCACTGGTGCGGCGGGGGTATCGAGCGCGCCGTGATCGAGTGCCGGCCACGCCGACGCGGGGGCCGGCTGTGCCGGCGTATCCTCGGCTTGCTCCGGTGCCGTGACGGGGGCGGGCCCTGCCGCATCCGGGCCGCCAGCCTGGCGTTCCGCCTCGCGTGCATCGCGATGGGCGACGGCTTCGTTGGCTTCGCGCAGCGCCTGCTCGATCTCGGTGTCTTCCATGCCGGCGGGTGCCGGCATGGCCATGTCCTCCGGCGACGACATCAGCATCGTCGGCGCATCCAGCGCCGGCACGTCATAGCCGGGGTCGATGGTCGGAGTGAAGGCAGGCTGCGGCGCAGGCGCGGCGTCAGCCGATGCGGGCGGCGCCGAGGGGGCGGCAGGCGCGGCCGGTGAAGTTGCCGCAGATGGCGCTGATGATGCCGATGACGCAGCGTCGGCCGGCAGCGGAATCTCGATCAGGTGCTCGCGCGCGTCGAACACCGTTTCGCACTGGCCGCAGCGCACCAGGCCCTGGCGCAGGCGCAACTGGTCCGCGACCAGCCGGAAGGCGGTGCGGCAGGCCGGGCAGCGCGTGACTAGCTTGACGGCGGCCATCGGTGTGAATCAGGGACGGGTGCCGCGGGTGCCATGCAGGCACACCCAGCCTTCCTCGCTGCGCCACACCGTCAGCGGCAGCCAGGGCGCGTAGGCCGCGGCGACTTCATCCGCCTGGCGCTCCAGGACGCCGGACAGCACCAGCCGTCCGCCGGCGCGCACGCGCGCGCTCAGCATGGCGGCCATCAGCTTGAGCGGATTGGACAGGATATTGGCGACCACCAGGTCGTAGCTGGCCTCGGACACCGATTCGGGCAGCGCGAACGAGGCTTCCACCCGGTTGCGCTCGGCGTTGTAGCGCGACGCTTCCACCGCGTTGGGATCGATGTCGATGCCGACGGTGTCGCCCGCGCCCAGCTTGCGCGCCACGATGGCCAGGATGCCGGAGCCGCAGCCGTAGTCGAGCACGGTTTCGCCCGGCTTCAGGTTCTGCTCCAGCCACTGCATGCATAACCGCGTGGTGGGATGGCTGCCGGTGCCGAAGGCCAGGCCCGGGTCGAGCTCCAGCACCACGGCATCGGGCTCGGGTGCGTCGTGCCACGACGGCACCACCCAGATGCGCTCGCCGATGCGGATCGGCTCGAACTGGGATTGCGTCAGCCGCACCCAGTCCTGGTCCTCGACCGCGCGCAGCTGGTAGGCCGGCACCGGGTCGATGCCCAGCTGGTTGGCGGCTGCCGCCACCACCACGGCCGGATCGGCGTCATCGCCGAACAGCGCCACCACGCGCGAGCGGTTCCACGCGAGTTGCTTCGGTTCCAGCCCGGGCTCGCCAAAGAGCGGCTGCTCGTCAGGCGTGTCGGCATCGGCGTCTTCCACCGAGACCGACAGCGCGCCGAGGTCGAACAGGGCGTCAGACCAGGCCTCGGCCTGGTCCTGCGCCACTTCGATCACACATTCCTGAAATGCCACGGGCTTCCTTGCTTGCTGCTTGTGTATTGCGGGTAACGTTGCGTCAAGCCTTCGCGCGCTCCGCCAGGCGATGCTCGAGGTAGTGGATGCTGGTGCCGCCTTCAACGAAGTTGGCATCCATCATCAGCTCGCGGTGCAGCGGCACGTTGGTCTGGATCCCGTCCACCACCATTTCGGACAGCGCGATGCGCATGCGGGCAATGGCCTGCTCGCGCGTGGCGCCGTAAGTGATGATCTTGCCGATCATCGAATCGTAGTTGGGCGGGACGAAGTAACCATCATACGCGTGCGAGTCGACCCGCACACCCGGGCCGCCGGGCATGTGCCAGGCGGTGATGCGGCCCGGCGACGGCGTGAACTTGAACGGATCCTCGGCGTTCACGCGGCATTCGATCGCGTGGCCACGGAACTGCACATCCTTCTGGCGCAAGCGCAGCTTCTCGCCGAAGGCGATGCGGATCTGTTCCTGCACGATGTCGATGCCGGTGATCATCTCGGTGACCGGGTGCTCGACCTGCACGCGCGTGTTCATCTCGATGAAGTAGAACTCGTTGTTCTCGTACAGGAACTCGAACGTGCCGGCGCCGCGATAGCCCATCTTCTTGCAGGCCTCGGCGCAGCGGTCGCCGATGCGCTCGATCAGGCGGCGCGGAATGTGCGGTGCGGGCGCTTCCTCGATCACCTTCTGGTGGCGGCGCTGCATCGAGCAGTCGCGCTCGCCCAGCCAGATCGCCTGGCGGTGCTGGTCGGCGAGGATCTGGATTTCCACATGGCGCGGGTTCTCAAGGAACTTCTCCATGTAGACCTCGGGATTGCCGAAGGCGCGGCCGGCTTCTTCACGCGTCATGTTGACGGCATTGATCAGCGCGGCTTCCGTGTGCACCACCCGCATGCCGCGGCCACCGCCGCCGCCTGCGGCCTTGATGATCACCGGGTAGCCCACGCGGCGCGCGGTGGCCAGGATTTCCTTGGGATCGTCGGGCAGGGCGCCGTCCGAGCCGGGCACGCACGGCACGCCGGCCTTGATCATGGATTGCTTGGCCGACACCTTGTCGCCCATCAGGCGGATGCTGTCGGCGGTCGGGCCGATAAAGACGAAGCCGGATTTCTCCACGCGCTCGGCAAAGTCGGCGTTCTCGGACAGGAAGCCGTAGCCGGGGTGGATGGCTTGCGCGTCGGTCACTTCGGCGGCCGAGATGATGGCCGGCATGTTCAGGTACGACAGCGGCGACGGGGCCGGGCCGATGCAGACGGCTTCGTCTGCCAGGCGTACGTACTTGGCCTCCTTGTCGGCCTCGGAGTACACCACGACCGTCTTGATGCCCAGTTCGCGGCAGGCGCGCTGGATGCGAAGAGCGATTTCGCCGCGGTTCGCGATCAGAATTTTTTCAAACATGGTCTCTCTCTGCGAGAACAGTAGCGGTCCCGCTGCGTGCCGCAACGGCACGCCGGGCGCGCGGCCCGGGGGCTGTCGCCGCCGCGGCCGCCATACTGCGCGGAACTGCATGGAACTGCACGGAACGGGCCGCGAAGCCCAAAACGTCCCTGGCGCCAAACAACGCCATGGCATGCCGCGCGGGCACTGCTGCGGAGGCCACTTGCATGGCCGACGGCAGCGTGCGGCATGGCATGCCGGTCAGGATCAGCCGATGACGAACAGCGGCTGGCCGTACTCGACGGCCTGGCCGTTCTCGACCAGGATTTCCTTGATGACGCCGGCCTTGTCGCACTCGATTTCGTTGAGCAGCTTCATGGCTTCGATGATGCAGACGGTCTGGCCTTCCTTGACCGAGTCGCCGACGTTGACGAACGGCGCGGCGCCCGGCGACGGCGCACGGTAGAACGTGCCCACCATCGGCGAGGTCACCACATGGCCGGCGGGCAGTTGGGCGACGGGCTCTGCAGCCGGTGCCGCGGCACCAGCCGGTGCGGCGGCCGCGGCGGGCGGCAGCGCCTGCATCTGCGGCATGGCCATCGGCGCGGCGACGATCTGCGGCGGTTGCTTGACGATGCGTACCTTGCCGTCGCCTTCGGTGACTTCCAGCTCGGAGATGCCGGATTCGGCCACCAGGTCGATAAGCGTCTTCAGCTTGCGCAGGTCCATCTTTTTATCCTCCTGAATCGGGTTATCCGGCCGCTGCCCGGGACGGGCCTCGGCGGAAGAATCGTGTTGCCGGCCACCGGAAATCCGCGCCCGCCGTGCCGAGGCACGCCAACGGGCGCAGGCCGCCGGGCGGCGCGCGCAGGTTGTCGAAAAAATCTTGGGAGTTCAGCTCCCCGAACTCTCGGGTGGCGGCTGCTCCTGGCCCAGCACATAGTCCAGCGCCAGCAGGTAACCCTGCCAGCCGAGCCCGCAGATCACTCCGACCGCCACGTCAGAGAAATAGGAGTGGTGGCGAAAGCTTTCGCGCCGGTGCACGTTGGACAGGTGCACCTCGACGAACGGGATCGCCACGCCGGCCAGGGCATCGCGCAGTGCCACGCTGGTGTGCGTGTAGGCAGCCGGGTTGATGATGATGAACTCGACCCCTTCCGCGCGTGCGGCGTGGATGCGGTCGACCAGTGCCCCCTCATGGTTGGACTGGAACGTATCCAGCGAAACACCGGCTTTTGCCGCGCGTTCGGCCAGGGCCGCGTCGATATCGGCAAGCGTCGTGTGCCCGTAGGTTTCCGGCTCGCGCGTGCCCAGCAGGTTCAGGTTCGGCCCATGCAGGACCAGCACCTTGCGGTAGCGGGCTGAGCGACGGATGGAGCGGGTTGCAGTCACGGCGGCTCGACCAGATCAACGAAATTGCGCGGAGATTACCGTAGCTTAGAGGGATTTGTCTAGCGCGCGATACAAGGCTTGGCGACCTTTGCGACGCTTCGGCGGCCCTTGAAGCACTTTATGGCCGTTTTGGTGCCCCGGCGAAACAAATCGCTGAAGAAAACCGAAATTCAGCGAATTTGGCGGAAGAATATGCTCAGGCGCGTGGCAGCACGGCCCGCAGTTCCTCGGCCGTCACCCGTCCCATCTTGCGATACTTCACCGATCCGTCCGGGTTGATCACCACGGTATAGGGCAGGCCGCCGGCGCTGTTGCCGAAGTTGCGCGACAGCTCGGTGCCGGCAAAACCGGCCACGGCGAGCGGGTAGGCCACCGGGACCTTCGTGGTGAACTGCTGGATATTGGCGGCGGAATCGATGCCGATGCCGACAAACTCGACCTGGCGGCTCTTGTATTCCTCATGCAGCGCGGTCAGCTCCGGCATTTCCTCGACACACGGCCCGCACCAGGGCGCCCAGAAGTTGATCACCACGGTCTTGCCGCGCAGCTTGCCCAGGTCCAGGTCGGCGCCGGCGGCGTCGGGCAGGCGTGTCTGGAAGAAGGTTTCCACCGCCTGGTCGCTGGCGGGCTTGGGCGAGAACACGAAATGGCCGGCCAGTGCGCCGGTGGCGCAGGCGACCACGGCCACGGCGATCCACAGCCAGAGGCGGGAGCGGCGGGCGGGCGAAGAAACGGTTTCAGTCATGGGGATGGCTTGGACCTGTGTAGTAGGGGGCGGGCGTCAGGCCGGGTCGGCATCGCCGGGCGCGTCTATCAGCGCCCGTACCGCCTGCACGTCGGCGCGGGCCGGGCGCCCCGAGGCGTCGGCACGCACGGCGCCGCGTTCGTCGACGGCATCATACAGTGCTATATGAATGCCGACTGGGGCACCCAGTTCCGCGCGCACCTCGCCGGCGAGCAGCCGGGCCTCGCGGCGGTCGGGCCACTGGCCCTTCCACAGGAAGCTGAGGGTCTCGACCTCGCCGCGGCCGCCGAAATGCCGGCTCTCGCTGGTCTCGAAGTCCACGCCGGCGTTGATCAGGTGCAGCGTCGCATCCTTGGCGCTGTCGCAGAAGCACTGCAGATAGATATCGGAGTGCTCGGTGGCGGTGCCGTTGAGCACGGCGCCGACCAGGTAAGGCCGGAACGGCGCCAGGTCTTCCATGGCCAGCACCGCCAGCCGGCGCAGCAGCGCCAGCACGCGGGGCTGGCTGTCGGCGTGGAACAGCGCCTGGTAGGCGCGTACCTCGGCTTCGACTTGTTCATTGTCGGGCAGCCATTCGCCGGGCACGCGCTGCTCGCCCAGCACCTGGCGCGCGGCCTTGCGCTTGGCGGTGGCGTAGTCGGCACCGTCCTCGGCAATCATCCGGGCGGCAGCCTGGGCGATTTCCTCGCGCAGGCGGGTGGGGTCGAGGGTGGTGCGTCGGGTCATGCCCCATGATACCGGAGGCTCCCGCGCAACCGGCGCGCGCGCTGCCGCAGTGCAGCGAAGGCCGCGTGCGCTCGGGTACAATCGAAGGCTTCCTGCCCGGCCACCGCACCGCAAGACACGGCCTGAAACAGCCGCCGTGCCGCCGCGCCACGCCGGGTGCCGAATCCCCACGCCTGCGGGCTTCAAGTCTTTCCGGGAACCCATGCATATTCATATCCTTGGCATCTGCGGCACCTTCATGGGCGGCCTGGCGGTACTGGCCAAAGAGGCCGGCCACCGCGTCACCGGCTGCGATGCCAATGTCTACCCGCCGATGAGCACCCAGCTCGAGGCCCAGGGGATCGAGCTGATCGAAGGCTTCGACCCCGCCCAGCTGTCGCTGGAGCCGGACCTGTTCGTGATCGGTAACGTGGTCTCGCGCGGCAATCCGCTGATGGAGGCCATCCTCGACCGCAACCTGCCCTATGTGTCGGGCCCGCAATGGCTGGGCGAGCACGTGCTGGCGCGCAAGTGGGTGCTGGCGGTGGCCGGCACGCACGGCAAGACCACCACCACGTCGATGCTGGCCTGGATCCTGGAGGATGCCGGCTATAACCCCGGCTTCCTGGTGGGCGGGGTGCCGCAGAACTTCGGCATCTCGGCGCGCGTGACCGAATCGGACTTCTTTGTGATCGAGGCCGACGAGTACGACACCGCCTTCTTCGACAAGCGCAGCAAGTTTGTCCACTACCGCCCGCGCACCGCGATCCTGAACAACCTGGAATACGATCATGCCGACATCTTCCCGGATCTGGCGGCGATCGAGACCCAGTTCCACCATCTGGTGCGCACCGTGCCCGGCCAGGGCCGGATCATCGTCAACGGCGTGGAGGAAAGCCTGGCACGCGTGCTGGAGCGCGGCTGCTGGAGCGAGGTCGAGCAGTTTGGCGTGGGTGACTGGCGCGAGAGCGATGCTGCTGCCGCTGCGGCGCCCGGCAAGGACGCCTTCGACGTCTGGTTTGGCGATGCCGTCCAGGGCACCGTGGTGTGGGACCTGCAGGGCACCCACAACCGCATGAATGCGCTGGCCGCGATCGCCGCCGCGCGTCATGTGGGCGTGCCGGCCGCGCAGGCGATCGAATCGCTGTCCCGCTTTGCCAACGTCAAGCGCCGCATGGAAGTGCGCGGCGTGGCCGGCGGCGTGACGGTCTATGACGACTTCGCCCACCATCCGACCGCGATCCAGACCACGCTGGAAGGGCTGCGCCGCCGCGTCGGCGATGCCCGCATCCTGGCGGTGCTGGAGCCGCGCTCCAACACCATGAAGCTGGGCGTGATGAAGGCGCAGCTGCCGGCCAGCCTGGAGCAGGCCGACCTGGTGTTCGGCTACGGCGCCCCGGCCGGCAAGGACGCGCTGGGCTGGGACCTGGCCGAATCGCTGGCGCCGCTGGGCGACAAGGCCGCCGCCTTCCAGGACCTGGGCGCGCTGGTGCAGGCCGTGCGTGCCGCGGCGCAGCCGGGCGACCACGTGCTGGTGATGAGCAACGGCGGCTTCGGCGGCGTGCACCAGAAGCTGCTGGACGCCCTGGCTCAGGGCGCCGCACGCTGACCGGCGGGAAGGACGACCATGCTGCTGTACCTGCACGGATTCCGCTCCTCGCCCCAGTCGTTCAAGGCCCGGCTGGTGCAGGAGCGCATGCGCGAGTGGGGCGTGGGCCGCTACTACGCCTGCCCCACGCTCAATGTCTCGCCCGAAATGGCCATTGCCCAGGCGCAGGCCGCGATCCGCGCCGCGCAGGCCGGCGGCGACCAGGAGATCGCCATCGTCGGCTCGTCGCTGGGCGGCTTCTATGCGCGCTGGCTGGGCGAGCGCCATGGCTGCAAGACCGTGCTGCTCAATCCGGCCATCCACCCCTGGACCGACCTGGAAACGTACCTGGGTGAACAGCCGCTGTGGCACGGCGGCGGCTCGGTCACGGTCGAGCGCCGCCACCTGCAGGAGCTGCTGGACCTGCGCGTGGACACCATCACCGATCCCGAACGCTATTACCTGATCGCCGCCACCGGCGACGAGGTACTGGACTACCGTGAGATGGTCGCGGCCTGCCCGGGCGCGAACATCCGCGTGATCGAGGGCAGCGACCACGGCATCAGCGAATTTGCCGACTACGTTGACGATGTGCTCGCCTTCTGCGGCTATGGCCCCGGCGGCAAGGTGCCGGCCGGCGCAGGCCCGGCATGAGCGCGCAGTCCGCGCGCCGCTGCGGCTGGAGCCCGCACCTGGCCTTCGATGCAGCCATCACGCCCAACCTGCGGCGCTGGGTGACCGGTGACGACGGCTCGCTGACGGCGCGCCTGGTGGCAGCGTCGGAGCGCTTTCGCGTGGCGCGCCTGCTGCAGCGCCCGCAGCGCCCGCTGGCCGATGAATGGCAGGTGCTGGGCCAGCACGACCGCACCCCCGCGCTGACGCGCGAGGTGCTGCTGATCTGCGACGATACTCCCGCCGTGTTTGCCCATACTGTGGTGCGCTGCCGCCATGCGCGCCGCGACTGGCCGTTCCTGCGCGGGCTGGGCGAGCGCCCGCTGGGCGGCCGGCTGTTTGTCGATCCGGCGGTGGCGCGCGAGCCGTTCCAGTTTGCGCGGCTGCTGCCGCACCATCCGCTGCGCCAGGCCTTGCAGCGCGTGCTGCCGGCCATGGCGCCACTGCCCATGCTGCCGGCGCGGCGCTCGGTGTTCCGGCGCGGCGGCGGCGTCATGCTCGTGACAGAAGTGTTCCTGCCGGACCTGCTGTCGCGGCCATCCCCGGGGACCGAGGCGATTCCGCATCCCAGGTATTTGCGGACCACAGACCGAAGCCCCTCCACACACACTACCGAAACCAAGAAAGAGATCACGAGATGAAACTGCAGGGTCGGGTTGCCATCATCACCGGTGCCGCCGCCGGCATCGGGTTTGCCACCGCGCAGCGCTTTGCCGCCGACGGCGCCATCGTTGTCCTGTGCGACGTGCAGGAAGGGCGCGTGCGCGAGGCTGCCGACAAGCTGGCCGCCACCGGCGCCACCGTGTCGGCCTACCGCGTCGACGTGACCCGGCGCGACCAGGTCGATGCCATGGTGGCCGCCGTGCTGGCCGCGCACGAACGCGTCGACATCCTCGTCAACAACGCCGGCATCACCAAGGATGCACGCCTGGCCAAGATGACCGAGGCCCAGTTCGATGCCGTCATCGACGTCAACCTGAAGGGCGTCTTCAACTGCGCGCAGGCCGTGGCCGGCCTGATGACCGAGCAGGGCAAGGGCGTGATCCTGAACGCTTCCAGCGTGGTCGGCCTGTACGGCAACTTCGGCCAGACCAACTACGCCGCCAGCAAGTTCGGCGTGATCGGCTTTACCAAGACCTGGGCGCGCGAGCTGGGCCCCAAGGGCGTGCGCGTGAACGCGGTGTGCCCGGGCTTCGTCAATACCGAGATCCTGCAGACCGTGCCGGAAAAGGTGCTGGACGGCATGAAATCGTCGTGCTGGCTGCGCCGCCTGGCCGAGCCGGCCGAGATCGCCAGCATCTACGCCTTCCTGGCCAGCGACGACGCCAGCTACGTCAATGGCGTGGCGATCGAGGCCAGCGGCGGCATGTCGCTCTGAGCCTGCGCGCCGCTGCGGGCCGGGTGCACGCACCTTGCCGGTGCGCCGGCCCCCGCAGCCGCCGGAGCGGGGTGCGGTATCATTCCAGGTCTCGGGCCGTACCGATACGGCGCGGCCCGCGGCCAGCGATTCGCACCCCGCGCGCCGCACTCGCTTCCGTTCGCACGCATTTGCGCCCGGTTGCACCATTTCTCCCACAGGTCCCGCCCCGGCGCTGCCTCTTGGCGGCCAGGCGCGGTTCCGCGCATTTTCTGAAAGTACCGATCGATGCAGTTGCTGTTCGAAGAAGGCGGCGAAATCCGCGCCGGCACCGTGCTGAACCAGCAGGGCGAGGCTTACCAGGTGGAGCTGCCAGCCGGCAAGCGCACCAAGGTCAAGTCGCGCGACGTGCTGCTGCAGTTCGCGCAGCCGTCGGCAATCGAGCTGGTGCGCCAGACCGGCGACATGACGGCCGAGATCGACCTGGACTTCCTGTGGGAATGCGCGCCAGAGGCAGAATTCGGCTTTGCCGAGCTGGCCGCCGAGTACTACGGCGCCGAGCCCGGCCCGGTGCAGCAGGCGGCGCTGGCGATGGCGCTGCATGGCAACCCGGTGTACTTCCGCCGCAAGGGGCGCGGCCGCTACCAGCGCGCGCCCGAAGACCAGCTCAAGGCGGCGCTGGCCGCGCTTGAGCGCAAGCGCCAGCAGGCGCTGGTGCAGGCCGAGTATGAAGAACAGCTCAAGGCGCTGACGCTGCCGGAGACGTTCCGCAACAAGGTGCTGCAGCTGCTGTTCAAGCCGGACAAGAACAGCCTGGAATACAAGGCCATGGACGCCGCCTGCACCGCGCTGGGCATGACCCCGATGCGGCTGATGGTGGCCGCCGGCGGCGTCGCCAGCGCGCGCGCGCTGCATGAGGCCAAGTTCCTGGCGGAATGCTTCCCCAAGGGCACGGGCTTCCCGGATACCGACGTGCCCGAGCCGCCCGCCGACCTGCCGGTGGCCGACGTGGAGGCATTCTCCATCGACGACGTCACCACCACCGAGATCGACGATGCGCTGTCCGTGACCAGGCTGCCCGACGGCAAGCTGCGCATCGGCATCCATATCGCCGCGCCCGCGCTGGGGATCCGCCGCAGCGAACCGCTCGATGCGGTCGCGCGCCAGCGGCTGTCCACGGTCTATTTCCCGGGCGACAAGATCACCATGCTGCCCGACGCCGTGGTGGAGCGCTACACGCTGCAGGAAGGGCGCACGTGCCCGGCGCTGTCGCTGTACGTGACGGTGGACCCGACCGTGTGGCTGATCACCGGCAGCGAGACCCGCGCCGAGATGGTGCCGATCGCCGCCAACCTGCGCCACAACCTGCTCGACGAGGTGATCACCGAGGCTGCGCTTGCCGCGGGCACCGGCGACTACCCGTTCCGCGACGCACTGACGCAGCTGTGGCACTTTGCCGGCTACCTGTACGACGAGCGCCAGAAGGCGCGCCTGGCCAGCGGCCTGCGCCCCGAGACCCACAACCGCGCCGACTTCAATTTCTACCTGGACGACCAGGCCGACGGCAGCCAGCGCGTGCGCATTGAACAGCGCAAGCGCGGCTCGCCGCTGGACAAGATCGTGGCCGAGCTGATGATCCTGGCCAACAGCACCTGGGGCAAGCTGCTGGCCGACAACGGCGTGCCGGGCATCTACCGCACGCAGAAGGCGTGGGGCATGCACCGCACCCGCATGCAGACCTACCCGGCGCCGCATGAGGGCCTGGGCGTGGCGCAGTACGCGTGGAGCACCTCGCCGCTGCGCCGCTATGTCGACCTGGTCAACCAGTGGCAGATCCTGGCGGTGGCCCAGCACGGCGTGACCGCCAAGCTGGTGGCGCCGTTCAAGCCCAAGGACGCCGACCTGCTGGCCGCGGTGGCGGACTTCGAAGGCACTTACGCCGCCTATGCCGACCACCAGTCGACCATGGAGCGCTACTGGTGCCTGCGCTGGCTCAAGCAGGAAAAGCGCGAGCGCATGGTGGCCTCGGTGCTCAAGGAAGGCGCTGTGCGCTTTACCGAGATCCCGCTGGTCACGCGCGTGCCCGAACTGGTCCAGGCGCAGCGCGGCACGCAGGTGCTGCTGGAGATCGGCGAGACCGACGAGATCACGCTGGAAGTGTCCTGCCGGGTGCTGGAGATCTTCGCCGGTGAAGGCGAAGTGCCCGAGGAAGAGCTGGAAAGCGACGAGGAAGCCGCAGAGTTGTCCGCCGAAGCCGCTGCCGAGGCGGCCGCCGAGGAAGCCGCCGAGCAGGCCGCCGGGGTCTCGGACGAAAGCCCGGCCGAACCTGGCGACGACGTTGCCGGGGCGGCGTCGGGCGAGCGCGACACCGGCACCCCGGCGGCCGGCTGAAGCCTTCGGAAATCGGCGGCGCTCACTTACAATGCCTGTCTGATCCGGGGCCAGTGGCCCCGGTCCTGCCAGGCCGCCGGCCCGGACCGGTTCGGGCCGCCGCCCGCCCTTCAGCCACCCTCCATCCATCGTGAACGCCACTCTCGCCGCTCCCCGCCACTGGTGGCATGCCAGGTGGCACAACAGCAGTACGCTGGCCAAGGCGCTGGCCATTTCCGTGGCCGTGCACGTGGTGCTGCTGATGGTGCGGGTGGCCGCGCCCGAGGTGTTCGAGATCAAGCGCAGCGATGCCGCGCTGGACGTGGTGCTGGTCAATGCCAAGTCGGCGCAGAAGCCGCGCAACCCGACCGCGCTGGCGCAAGCCAACCTGGACGGCGGCGGCGACCATGACCTGCAGCGCGCCACCACGCCGCTGCCCGCGCAGACCCAGACGCAGGAAGGCGACCTGGTGCGCCAAGTGCAGCGCCGCGTCGAGCAGCTGGAACAGGAGCAGCAACGCCTGCTGACCCAGTCGCGCGAGGCCGCGCCGTCGGTGCGCAACCAGCCGCTCAAGCCCGGCGAGAAGCGCCAGGACACCCCGCAGCGCGGCCAGGACGAGCGCACCTCGACCGACGAGATGGCCAAGCTGGAGGCCGAGATCGGCCGCAACCTGGACCACTACGCCAAGCGGCCCAAGCGTTTCCAGCTGACCGCCACCAGCGCCCAGGCGGTCGACTACGCGCAGTACTACGACCGCCTGCGCCACAAGATCGAGGCGCGCGGCACCACTGACTTCCCGCAACGCAACGGCAAGCCGCTGTATGGCCAGCTGATCCTGGTGATCAACGTCAACCGGCTGGGCAAGCTCGGCTACAACCGCGACGGCTACAACGTCGACGCCATCGACGTGGTCAAGAGCTCGGGCGATCCCGCGCTGGACCGCCAGGCCGTGGCGATCGTGCGCGCGGCCGCGCCGTTCGGCCCCTTTACCGCCGAGATGGCGTCGCGCCAGGACATCCTCGAAGTCATTTCCACTTTCAAGTTTTCGCGCAGCGGGCTGGAAACCCGCTTGCAGGCACGCTGATGACATCCACTGATTCCTCCCAAGCCACTTCCGACCGCTATGTGGTGATCGGCAACCCGGTCGCGCACAGCCGCTCGCCGGCGATCCACGCCGCCTTTGCGCGCCAGACCGGCGAAGCGGTGCAATACGACCGCCTGGAGGCGCCGCTGGACGGGTTTGCCGACACCGTGCGCCAGTTCTTTGCCGAGGGCGGCTACGGCTGCAACGTGACGGTGCCGTTCAAGCTGGAGGCCTATGACCTGGCCGACCGCCTGACCGAGCGCGCCGAGGCCGCCGGTGCGGTCAACACGCTGTGGATCGAAGAGGGCATGATCCATGGCGACAACACCGACGGCATCGGCCTGGTGCGCGATATCCAGGACAACCTCGACACGCTGATCGAAGGCAAGCGCGTGCTGCTGCTGGGCGCCGGCGGCGCTGCGATGGGCGCGATGCTGCCGCTGATCGAATGCCGGCCGTCGCGCATCGTGGTGGCCAACCGCACCGCGTCGCGCGCCAGCGACATGCTGGAAGAATTTGTCGAAGCCGCCGACCAGTACGGCGTGGAACTGTGGGGCGGCGGGCTCGACGCGCTCGACGGGCTGTCCGAGGACGAAGCCGTCGACGTGGTGATCAATGCCTCGTCCAGCAGCCTGCATGGCGAAGTGCCGCCGGTGCCCGAGTTCCTGCTGGGCGAAGGCGTGCTGGCCTACGACATGATGTACGGCGCCGAGCCCACCGTGTTCCTGCAGTTCGCCGCCCGCTGCGGCGCGCGCGTGAGCGACGGCCTGGGCATGCTGGTCGAGCAGGCCGCCGAGGCCTTCTATATCTGGCGTGGCGTGCGGCCCCGCACCGCGCCCGTGCTGGCCGAGCTGCGCGCCGCGCTGCAGGCCGAACGCAAGGGCTGACCGGGGCGCCGCCAGCCGTGGCCAACCGCAACCGCACGGCCAGCGCCGCGCCGGCCCGTGCCGTGTTCAACCCGGTGCGCTGGCTGGGCTATCTGCTCGGCTGCGTGGCGGCGGGCGTGGTGGCGATGCAGCTGTACTTCTTCGTGCAGATCGCCTCGTGGCAGTACATCAACCCGACCACCACCACCTTCATGCGCGCCGAGCGCTGGCGCCTGTGCGGCACCAATGTCTGGAACTGCGGCCTCGACCGGCAATGGGTGCCGTACGACCGCATCTCGCGCAACCTCAAGCGCGCGGTGATCGCCAGCGAGGATGCCGACTTCGTCAACCACCCGGGCTATGAACTCGATGCCATGCTCGATGCGTGGGAGCGCAACAAGAAGCGCGGGCGCATCGTGCGCGGCGGTTCCACCATCACGCAGCAGCTGGCCAAGAACCTGTTCCTGTCGTCCGAGCAGCATTACCTGCGCAAGGGCCAGGAGCTGGCCATCACGTGGATGCTCGAGTTCTGGCTGGACAAGCAGCGCATCTACGAGATCTACCTGAATTCAGTGGAGTGGGGCGAGGGCGTGTTCGGCGCGCAGGCCGCGGCGCAGCACTACTTCCGCACCAGCGCCGACAAGCTCAGCGTGGGCCAGTCCGCGCGCCTGGCCGCGGCGCTGCCGGCGCCCAAGTGCTTCGACAAGAAGGAGTACTGCGCCAACGTGCGCGTGAACTTCCGCGCCAAGGCGGGGATCATCGCGCGGCGGATGGGGGCGGCTACGTTGCCGGACTGACGCCCCTCGGTTTTAGCTGAGCCAGCCCTTGCGGCGGAAATACACCAGCGGAATCGCCGCCGACACCGCCATCAGTGCGATCGCCCACGGATACCCCGCGGCCCAGTCCAGCTCCGGCATGATCTTGAAGTTCATGCCGTAGATACTGGCGATCAGCGTGGGCGGCATCAGCGCCACCGACACCACCGAGAACAGTTTGATGATCTTGTTCTGGTTGATGTTGATGAAACCGACGGTCGCGTCCATCAGGAAGTTGATCTTGTCGAACAGGAACGCGGTGTGGTTCTCGATCGAGTCGATGTCGCGCAGGATCTGGCGGGCCTCGTCCTGCTGCTCGGCCGACAGCAGCTGGCTGCGCATCAGGAAGGACACCGCGCGGCGCGTGTCCATCACGTTGCGGCGGATGCGCCCGTTCAAGTCTTCCTCGCGGGCGATGGTTTCCAGCACGTCGGCCGCGGCGGCATCGGTCACGTTCTCGGCCAGCACGCGGCGGCTCGCTTCTTCGAGCCGCTCGTAGATTTCCTCGATCGAGTCGGCGGAATACTCGGCGTCGGTCGCGTACAGGTCCATCAGCACGTCCTTTGCATTGCGCACCGAGCCCGGGCGCATACGCGCGCGCAGCCGCACCAGCCGGAACACCGGCAGGTCTTCGTCGTGGATGGAGAACAGTACGTCGCGCGTGAGCACGAAAGCCACGCGCACGTTGCGCGATAAGGCCTCTTCCTCGTCCAGCAGGAAGTCGGTGCGGATATGGATATTCTCGTCCTCGCCCTCGAAATATCGCGCGGACGCTTCCAGGTCGCCCAGGTCCTCCAGTTCGGGAAGGGCGACGCCATAGGCTTCCTTGATCCAGTTCAGTTCCTCGTCGTCGGGATTGACGACATCGATCCAGATCGGCTTGTGCTGCAGCAGCTCATTGCGCTCGTCGACCTGCTCCTGGGCAAGCCGGCCTTTCTGCAGGACGAACAGGTTGATCATCCCCGGGATTCCTTATTGCTGATTGCGACGAAAAACAAAGACAAGCGCGAAGACAAGCGCAGGCGGCTCGCCGCATTCCCAGGTAGTCCGTCATGCCCTGCATGGCCTGGCGAGACGCCGCAAGGCGCCCTGCCAGGGCCGGGCCACGGGCAAGCGTGATCGCGCTGTACCGCGGCTGCCGGACGCAACGGACTCGGCGGGCGGTACAAGGCGATGGCGTTTGCCTGGGTTGGCTGGCTAGCCGGGAGAGGGAAAATCCGCACGCGTTGCGGCGCGCATGGATGGCGCCGCCGGTGGCACGGAAAGACACTCGCCCGCAGTTCTGCTGCGGGCGAGGTCGACGAGGCGCGGAGCCGGGTGCTCCGGGCGGGTCGTCGTTACGCAGCCCGCAGTGACATGGCATTCGCAGAGGTCGCAGCGCTGCTGCGGCAACTCGAACACCCGATGCTACTGCCCACGTAATTTCTCCGGGATTGTGATGGCCGCGAGTGTAGCCCAACGGAGGGTGGCTTGTTAAGTGAAATCTCCGCGCAGGCGGGCCGCTGTTGCCCTCTCACGACCCGGGGGCGCCCACCCCGGGGATCAGCCCAGCACGCCCTGCAGCCGGCGCCACAGCAGCGGTGCCAGCATCACCGAGGACAGCGCCAGGAACATCAGCACGATCGCCGCGTAATCCTGCCAGTGCGGCTGCTCGCCCAGCATCCACATGCCCGAGAACACCCCGACCACGGGAATGAACATGATCGACAGGCTCGATACCACCGGCGGCAGGTTGCGTGCCAGCCCGAACCAGACCAGGTGGCAGAAGGCGAAGACCACCACCGCGTTGTAGGCGATGGCGCCCCATTCGATGGCCGTGGGCATGCGCCAGCCGTCTTCCAGCAGCAGCGAGCCGCCCGCCAGGAAGGGCAGGGTCACGGCCAGCATCCAGAACGTCATGGCGCCGATGGGCACGTCGGTCTGGGTGCGCTTCATCAACTGGGTGCCGAAGCCCCAGCCGGCCGCGGCCAGCAGCATCAGCAGCGTGCCGGCCGGGCTGCCGGTCAGCGCGGCGATCTCGCCGGAAAGCAGCAGCACCGTGCCGGCCAGCGCGCAGCCGATGCCCAGCCAGGCCCAGGCGCCAATGCGTTCGCGGAAGAACACCAGGCCCCAGACCACTGCCCAGATCGGCATGGTGTAGCCCAGGATGGCGGCGCGGCCCGAGGACAGCATCTTGACCGCGCAGATCGCAAACAGGTGCCAGATCACCATGTTGGGAATGGCCAGGCGGACCACCGTGCCCCATTCGCGCCGCGGCACGGCCAGCGAATCGCCGCGCAACCGCAGCGCCAGCCCCAGCGCCACCAGCCCGCCCGCCATGCACAGCAGGCGGAAGCCCAGTGCCGGAAAGTGCGCTACGCCTACCTTCATGATGGGCCAGTTGATGCCCCAGGCAAGGGTGAGCACGACAAGCAGGAAGATACCGCGGCGATCGAGAGACATGACGGGACGCGGCTGTGCGTCATGCCGCGCTTTGTTTTGAGAGGAAGCGCAAAACGATAGCACGCAGCGGGTAAAATTGCCGGAAGCGACATATGCTGCAGGGGTGAGAGGTTTTCACGCCGCTGCGGCCAACCGCGCCGGCCGGGCCAATGGGGCGCCGGCGCCACCAGGATATTCCGAGTACCCATGACTTTCACCGAGCAGCTTGCTGCCGCCTGGCAGCGCAACGATTCCCTCCTGTGCGTCGGGCTCGACCCTGACCCGCAGAAGCTGCCGCTGTCCCTGACCGGGGCGGGCGGCGCCATCTTTTCGTTCTGCCGCGAGATCGTTGACGCCACCGCCGACCTGGTCTGTGCCTTCAAGCCGCAGATTGCGTACTTCCACTCGCAGCGCGCCGAAGACCAGCTCGAGCAGCTGATCCACTATATCCACGACGCCCACCCCGGCATCCCGGTGATCCTGGACGCCAAGCGCGGCGACATCGGCTCGACCGCCGAGCACTACGCGCTGGAGGCCTTCGAGCGGTACAGGGCTGACGCGGTCACGGTCAGCCCGTACATGGGCTTCGATTCGATGCAGCCCTACCTGGCCTACCCGAACCGCGGCGTGATCGTGCTGTGCCGGACCTCCAACCCGGGCGGCTCGGACGTGCAGTTCCTGCAGGTCGACGGCAAGCCGCTGTACCAGCTGGTGGCCGAGGCTGCGCGCGAGCGCTGGAACACCACCGGTCAGATGGGCCTGGTGGTCGGCGCGACCTTCCCCAACGAGATCGCGCGCGTGCGCCAGATCGTCGGCGACATGCCGCTGCTGATCCCGGGCATCGGCGCCCAGGGAGGCGACATCGAGGCCACGGTCAAGGCGGGGCGCACCGCGGACGGCACCGGCATGATGATCAACTCGTCGCGCGCCATCCTTTACGCCAGCCGCGAGAAGGATTTTGCGGCGGCGGCGCGCAATGTCGCGCTGCAGACGCGCGAGACCATCAATCGCTATCGCCACGGCTGAGGCCGGGCACAGAAAAAAACCGCGCCGGAGACGGCGCGGTTTTTTTATTGGGCGGAGGTTGCCGGCCGTCGGCTTCAGGCCTCGTTCCGGATCAGCTCCAGCAGCCCCCGCATCGCATGCTCGGCCGCCTGCCGGCGGATCTGGCCGCGGTCGCCGCGAAAGCGCTGGGTCTCGGTATGGGTGGTGATGCGGTTGCTCCAGCCGAAGCAGACCATGCCCACCGGCTTTTCCGGGGTGCCGCCGTTGGGGCCGGCCACGCCGGTGACGGACAACGCTACCTGGGCACGGCTGTTGAGCAGCGCGCCTTCGGCCATGGCGCGCGCCACTTCCTCGCTGACCGCGCCGTGGTCGCGGATCAGCTTGGCGGGCACGCCCAGCATGGTGGACTTGGCCTCATTGGAATAGGTGACGAAGCCGCGCTCGAACCAGCCGGACGAGCCGGATACATCGGTAATGGCGGCAGCCACCAGCCCGCCGGTGCAGGATTCGGCAGTGGCCAGCATCAGGGATTTGTCGGCAAGGGCGACGCCGGCCTGGATGGCGAGCTGGTCGAGCAGGCGGCTGACAGACATGGTGGATACAGGGTAGTTTTGGGGGGGAATCAGCTTGTCATGGCTGGCGATGCGTGGCTCAGAACGAGCGCCACAGCGCAAACACCAGCAGCGTGTAGAAGGCCGCGAAGATGTCGTCGAACATCACGCCAAAGCCGCCGCGCAGGCCCGGGCCCTTTAGCGTGCGGTCATAGTGGCCGATCGGCGCCGGCTTGGCGATGTCGAACAGCCGGAACCACAGGAAGGCGGCAAACTGCCCCCAGAAGCCGGTCGGCATGACAAAGGCCAGCACCAGCCAGAAGGCAACGATCTCGTCCCAGACCATGCTGCCATGGTCGTGCACGCCCATGTCGCGCGCCGTGCGCGCGCACGCCCACAGGCCGACCAGGAAGCCGCCGGCGATGATCCACAGCCAGGTGGTGGGCGCGATCCACAGCGAAATCACCACGAACGACAGCCAGCCGTAGAGCGTGCCGACCGTGCCCGGCCCAACGGGCGACAGGCCCGAGCCGAAGCCGAAGGCGATCAGGTGGGCCGGATGGGCCAGCATGAAGCGCGCGCTCGGGCGCGTGACCTTGACGGTCTGGCCGGCTTCCAGGGTCAGGGCGGGGTCGCGCGGCGCGGCCCCGGGAGGGAAGGTGGACATCAAAGTTGGCTCGTGTGATGCAGTTACTGCTTATGGTTATGGCCGGCTCGCACTGCCATGCCTGCGGGACTCCCGTGCCCGCGCAGCGCGCCGATGCCGGCATCATGACATGCCTGTGTCCCGGTGTCAGGGGGCAGCGAAATGGTCGAAGCTGGCGCCCTCGTACCGGGTCGGGTTGCCGGCACCGTCGACCAGCCGCAGGCCGGGCTCGGGCGTGATCGCGCCGACACGTGTGAGCGGCAGCGCCAGGCGTTCGCTGATCGCCGCAATGGCGTCGCGGTTGCCGGCGGGCGCGGTGAAGCACAGCTCGTAGTCGTCGCCGCCGGCCAGCACGCATTCACGCTGGATCGCGTCCGGCTGGCTGGCCAGCACCGCCGAGCGCGGCAGCGCATCGACGTCGACCAGCGCGCCGACTTGCGAGCGTTCCAGTATATGGCCCAGGTCGCCGACCAGGCCGTCGGAGATGTCGAGTGCGGCATGCGCCACGCCGCGCAGGGCCATGCCCAGTGCCACGCGCGGTGTGGGCGTGTCCATGCGCGGGCGCACCTGGCTGAACTCGGGCTCCGGCAGCAGCCATTCGCCGCGGCAGTCGCCCAGCGCCAGGCGGGCGTCGCCAAGCGTGCCGGAAATCCAGATATCGTCGCCGGGCCGGGCGGCGTCGCGGCGCAGCGCGGCACGCAGGGGCACATCGCCGAATACCGTCAGCGAGAGCGTCAGCGGGCCGCGCGTGGTGTCGCCGCCGACCAGTTCGCAGCCGTGGGCATCGGCCAGCGCCAGCATGCCGTCGGCCAGTCCGGCCAGCCAGGCGGGGTCGGCCTCGGGCAGGGCCAGCGCCAGTGTGAATGCGCGCGGCTCGGCGCCCATGGCGGCCAGGTCGGACAGGTTCACGGCCAGCGCCTTGTGGCCGAGTGCACGCGGCGCCACGTCCGGGAAGAAATGCCGGCCGCTGACCAGCATGTCGGTGCTGATGGCGAGGTGATGGCCGGGGCGGCCCTCGATCAGCGCGCAGTCATCGCCCACGCCGAGCGTGGCCTTGCGCACCGGCCGCGTGAAATAGCGGCGGATCAGGTCGAACTCGGAAAGCTGGGCTGGCTGGGCGTGGGACATCGTCGTCGGGAAGATCCGCCCGGCCGGGTGGACGGGACTCGGAAGGGCTGCGCGTTGCGTGAAGATGATTGGCGATCCGGGGCAATCCCGCGGCGCCGGCGCAGCGCGTCAGGATGGGGTGCGCCCGGTATTTCAGCAAGATACTGCCGCGCACGACAGCCATGACCGCCACGCGGTGCGCCACTTCTGCGGGCAGGCGCTACGCTTGCTGGTAATGCCCCGGAGGATGGGGCATATTGTACCGAATCGCAAAGGTGCCCCAAGCAAAACGCTTATTGTGAAATAGTATTTCACTATATAAAATGCTGGGTTCCAAAGGAAGAGAAGGGCGGGCACGTGGAGCCGGTCCGCCGATCGTCCCCCGCCTCGTCAATGACGGCTCCACCGATTGGAAGATGCGCCGATGACCAGCCCTCAGCAGTCCCCGTCCCAAGACGATCTGAAACAGCAGCAGCGTGAGGCGCTGCGCAAAGCGGCGCTCGAGTATCACGAGTTTCCGACCCCCGGCAAGATCTCCGTCACCCCGACCAAGCCGCTGTCGAACCAGCGCGACCTGGCCCTGGCCTACTCGCCGGGCGTGGCCGCAGCTTGCGAAGAAATCGTTGTCGATCAGGCCAACTCCTTCCGCTACACCGCGCGCGGCAACCTGGTCGCGGTGATCACCAACGGCACCGCCGTGCTGGGCCTGGGCGACATTGGCGCCGCGGCCTCCAAGCCGGTGATGGAAGGCAAGGCTGGCCTGTTCAAGAAGTTTGCCGGTATCGACGTGTTCGATATCGAAGTCGACGAGAAGGACCCGGAGAAGCTGGTCCAGATCATCGCCGCGCTGGAGCCCACCTTCGGCGGCATCAACCTGGAAGACATCAAGGCACCGGAATGCTTCTACGTCGAGCGCAAGCTGCGCGAGAAGATGAAGATCCCCGTCTTCCACGATGACCAGCACGGCACCGCCATCGTGGTGTCCGCGGCCATCATCAACGGCCTGAAGGTGGTCGGCAAGGACATCAAGAATGTCAAGCTGGTGGCCTCGGGCGCCGGCGCGGCCGCGCTGGCCTGCCTGGACCTGCTGGTCGATATCGGCCTGCCCATCGAGAACATCTGGGTGACCGACCTGGCCGGCGTGGTCTACGAAGGCCGTACCGAGCTGATGGACCCGGAAAAGGCGCGCTTCTGCCAGAAGACCGACAAGCGCAAGCTGGCCGAAGTGATCGACGGCGCCGACATCTTCCTCGGCCTGTCCGCCGCCGGCGTGCTCAAGCAGGACATGGTCCAGCGCATGGCCGACAAGCCGCTGGTGCTGGCCCTGGCCAACCCGAACCCGGAAATCGCGCCGGAGCTGGTCAAGGAAGTGCGCCCGGACGCGGTGATGGCCACCGGCCGCACCGACTACCCGAACCAGGTCAACAACGTCCTGTGCTTCCCGTTCATCTTCCGCGGCGCGCTGGACTGCGGTGCCACCACCATCACGCGCGAGATGGAAATCGCCGCGGCCAATGCGCTGGCCGAGCTGGCGCGCCAGGAGCAGAGCGACATCGTTGCCACTGCCTATGGCATCCAGGACCTGTCGTTTGGCCCTGAGTACCTGATTCCGAAGCCGTTCGACCCGCGCCTGATCGTCAAGGTGGCGCCGGCCGTGGCCGAGGCCGCGATGAAGTCCGGCGTGGCCGCCCGTCCGATCGAGGACATGGACGCCTACCGCCTGCAGCTGCAGCAGTTCGTGTACCACTCGGGCACGCTGATGAAGCCGATCTACGCCGCCGCGCGCAAGGTCGAGATGGAGAAGAAGCGCATCGTCTTCGCTGAAGGCGAGCAAGAGCGCGTGCTGCGCGCGGTGCAGGTGATCGTTGACGAAAAGCTGGCCAACCCGATCCTGATCGGCCGCCCGGCCGTGCTGCAGCACCGCATCGAGCGCTTCGGCCTGCGCCTGCGCGCCGGCGTGGACTTCACCGTGGTCAACCCCGAGCACGACGAGCGCTTCCGCGATTATTCCGACGCCTACTACCGCATGATGGCGCGCGAGGGCATCACGCCCGAGTACGCCAAGCTGGAGCTGCGCCGCCGCACCACGCTGATCGGCGCGATGCTGGTCAAGAAGGGCGAGGCCGACGGCATGATCTGCGGCACCGTCAGCAACACCGCGGCGCACCTGCGCTATATCGACCAGGTGCTGGGCGGCACCAACAAGGTCTACGCGGCGATGAACGGCCTGGTGCTGCCGGGCCGCCAGATCTTCCTGGTGGATACGCACGTCAACGTCGACCCGACCGCCGAAGAACTGGCCCAGATCACGCTGATGGCCGCCGAGGAACTGAAGCGCTTCGGCATCGAGCCCAAGATCGCGCTGCTGTCTCATTCGAACTTCGGTTCGTCCGAAGCGCCTTCAGCCCGCAAGATGCGCGAAACCCTCGCCATCCTGCGTGATCGCGCCCCGGACCTGGAGATCGACGGCGAAATGCACGGCGACAGCGCGCTTGACCAGAAGCTGCGCGACCAGCTGGTGCCGGACGGCGCGCTCAAGGGCGAAGCCAACCTGCTGGTGTGCCCGAACATCGACGCTGCCAATATCTCGTACAACCTGCTCAAGGTTGCCGCGGGCAACAACGTCGCGATCGGGCCGATCCTGCTGGGCGTGAAGGCGCCGGTGCACATCCTGACGCCGTCGGCCACGGTGCGCCGCATCGTCAACATGACCTCGCTGGTCGTGGTGGACGCCGCTGCCAAGCGCTAAACCGCTTGGTATCGCCGGTTGCATGGCGGTAGCAGGCCAATGTGACGAAAAGTCGGGTCCGCCCGGCTTTTTTTGTGCCCATATGTGCATGGTTAGTATGCGCACACATACGCTTAACATATTGAAACAATTGAAGAATTACCAGTGCCCCCGGGCCGGGATTGCTTAATTGCGTGCATGCGCGTAACCTTACGCCTTTGATACAGGCGCTCGCCATGAGCGCCCCGGTACGGCCGGCATCCATCGCGCTCCTCTACGGGTGGCGCAGGGCGCTGGCCAGGGTGGCCCGGACAGATAGATCGTCTACCCAACCAGCGGCAGGCTCGATTTCCGGTTCAACCAAGACAAGCAACGTGGGTTTCCAAGTTTCTCTGATGCGGCACGCAACGCGCATGCTGGCCCGGTCCATGACCGGCGCCGCGCTGGTGCTGGCCCTGGCGCAGCCGACACTGGCGCGGCAGGTGCAGACCGAAGGGATGGGAACCATTGCAGTGCAGCAGTTGCCCAACGAAGCACGGCAGACCCTGGAGCGCATCGAAGCCGGCGGCCCGTTCCTGTATGACAAGGACGGATCGAGATTCGGCAACTACGAGCGCATCCTGCCGCAACGTGAACGCGAGTATTACCGCGAATACACGGTCAAGAGCGCCAGGAGCCGGAACCGGGGAGCCAAGCGGATCGTCTGCGGCGGGGAACAACGCGCTGCCAACGATTGTTACTACACGGAAGATCACTACAACAGCTTCAAACGGATACTCAAATGATGACTGACATTTTCGGATTGGGCGACGCCCTTGCCGCCCGCGAAGAGCGCGGCGCCGGAGATGGCTGGCAGCGGGCTCAGCAGCAGGCCCAGAACCTATACGACAACGTGCTGATGATGCCGAGCCAGGAGCTCATGCAAAAACTCCCGCCCGCGACCGCGCCCGTGGCCATGCCCGCCGGTCCCGGTTGGAATGACGGCACCAGCGAGGGGGCCATGAACCTGTTCAAGACGGTGCGTCCGAACATCGTCCAGTCGATCCGCGCCTTCCGCGTGCCTGAGCTGGCCCAGGCGGCCGCCGATCTCGGGCAGCATTTCCTCTATGCCAATTGCGCCCATTGCGCGAGCAAGGCCGAGGTCCTGGAAACCATCGCCACGTCGTTCACCTTCCCGAAGCATTTCGGCAAGAACTTCGACGCGCTGGCTGACTGCCTGACCGACATGATCTACAAGGCCGGCCCGCAGCCGGGCTTTGTGATCGTGCTGGAAGGCCTGCCGATTGCGCAGAAGTTCGACAAGGAAGGGCGCGAGGTGCTGCTCGACGTATTCCGCGACGCTGCTGAATTCTGGGGTGAGCGCAAGGTGCAGTTCCGGGTGTTTTATTCGTTCGCCTGATTGCGCTGGCCTGGCCGTTCCACGGTATAGCAAGCAAAAAGCCCGCATCAGCGGGCTTTTTGCTTTCTGGCCAGGTGCTGGCCTTATTCCTGCGCCGGCAGAT
This sequence comes from Cupriavidus sp. GW821-FHT07C08, assembly GCF_059419025.1. Lineage (NCBI taxonomy): Bacteria > Pseudomonadati > Pseudomonadota > Betaproteobacteria > Burkholderiales > Burkholderiaceae > Cupriavidus > Cupriavidus sp. GW821-FHT07C08. Next base: position 19,157 of record NZ_JBWKQZ010000042.1, on the reverse strand, counting down.
GCCCATGCGGCGTGAGCCGGTCGATCAGTTCCGGCAGCCCTTCGCTCAGTTGCGCGGCCACGTCGTCCTGCGACATGCCGGTGGTCTGTGCCAGCGATTCGAGCGCGCCGGTGTCGCCCAGCGCGGTGCTCAGCGCTGACGGCGTGACCGGCTGGTTGGCGCCGCTGCCGATCCACGAGTTCACCTGTTCGCCCAGCCCGGCCTGCGCCAGGATCTGCTGCAGCGCGCCGATGCCGCCGGCGGCCGCACCCAGTGCCTGGCTGTTGGCCGGCGCGCCACCCTGGCCGCCAAGCAGGCCACCGAGCAGCGAGCCAAGATCCAGGCCGCCGGTGGCGCCGCCGGGCGCCGCGCCGGCACCGCCGCCGCCGAGCATGCCGCCGAGCAGCCCGCCGAGGCTGCCCAGGCCACCCAGTCCATCATCGGCCGCCGGCGCATCGCCCGCGCCGCCGCCGGCTTGCCCGCGGCCGCGCATGGCCAGCGTCGCCAGCAGGCCGAGCGCCATCATCAGCTTGGGGTCGAGCCCGCCGCCGGTATCGCCAGCCTCGCCGCGCGCGCCGCCGAGTTGTCCGAGCACACCGCCCAGCACGCTATCGAGTAGTCCCATGGTCGACTCCTTTCAGTCAGGGTTGCAAGGTTGACGCGATGACCGGATGGCCGCCGCCGTCAGAATCCGCCAAGCAAGGCATTAAGGGTTGCCAGGCATGCCAGCCCGGCGGTTTCAGTACGCAGGATGCGGGGGCCGAGCGACACGCCGGTGAAACCCGCTTGCCTTGCCGCCTGCTCTTCCTCGGGCGCCAGGCCGCCTTCGGGGCCGATCAGCAGCGTGACGCCGCCGGTCAGCAAGGCTTCGCGCTGTTCGGCGATGAACGCCGGCAGCGAGTGCGTGGCGCGCGGCGATACCAGCAGCCTGGCACCGCCAGCCGCGGGCTGCGCCAGCCATGTCTCAAAGTTAGCGACCGGCGCAACCTCCGGCAAGCGATTGCGGCCGCATTGCTCGCAGGCGGCCTGCACCAGTGCCTGCCAGTGCGCGTGGCGCTTGTGCGCGCGCTCGCCCGACAGGCGCACCACCGAGCGGCTGGCCTGCAGCGGCTGGATTGCCGTCACGCCCAGTTCGACCGCCTTTTCGATCAGCCAGTCCATCTTGTCGCCGCCGGCCAGGCCCTGCGCCAGCGTGACGCGGAAGGGCGGCTCGGCTTCGGCCGCGTCATGCGCGCCGATGCGCGCCAGCGCGTGGCGCTTGCCCAGCTCGACCAGCGTGGCCGCGTGGCTGCCGCCGCGGCCGTCGAACAGCGTCATGGCGTCGCCCGGCACCAGGCGCAGCACCTGCGCGTGGCGCACCACCGGCTCGGGCAGCGGGAAATCGGACTCGGCGGCCAGGACGGTGTCTGTGCCGCCGACGAAGAAGCGAGGTGCCATCAGCTTGCCTGGCCTGCTGCCTGGTCCAGCGGCTTGCCGAAGCCCCAGCGGTAGCCGTCGGGATCTTCGACCATGCAATAGCGGTCGCCCCAGAACTGGTCGGCCGGCGCCATCAGGCTGACCGCGCCGGCGTCGACCGCGCGCTGGTGCATGGCGTCGACATCGTCGCAATAGACATAGAAGGTCTGCGGGCACTCGACGCCCAGCGAGCGCGGCGTGCGCGCGGTGCTGCCCCAGGCGCCCTCGGGCGCGAACATCACCACCAGCTGGCCCTGGTAATGCATCTCGGCGTGGGTCGGCACACCGTTTTCGTCGACCACGTTGCCGGCGGCAAATCCGAAGGCGCGGCTGTAGAAGTCCAGTGCGGCGCGCCCGTTGGCGACGGTCAGGTAGGGGGTGAGCCAGGGGGTGTTGGCCGGTCTGGTCATGATCGTCTCCTGAGTGCGGGAAACCCGGCGCGGCTGGCGTGCCGCGCGGTGCGAGAGTGCATCTTACGCGTGCCGCGCTACGCTGTCGAAGTGCGGCGCAGCGGTCGGCCGGGCTGGTTGGGGTGAAGCATCAGGCATGTCCGTGGCCGGATAGTTCCGATGACCGGGGGCGGGGGGCGCATGGGGCTTGCGGTGATCGCCCTCGCTGCGCCGCAGGCGCTGTCCGGGAGTCCGGAAAACCCCCTAGCTTCTGCTAAAATTGCGGTTTTCCTGCCGTCAGGCTCACGCCCGAATCCGCCAGAATGTCCGCCCTTGCCCATCCCGCCACAAGTCCTTTTGCTTCCCAGCCCGCCAAGCTGATGGCCGACGCCATCCGCGTGCTTGCCATGGACGCTGTCCAGCAGGCCAATTCCGGCCACCCCGGTGCGCCGATGGGCATGGCAGACATCGCCGTGGCGCTGTGGGGCCGGCACCTGAAGCACAACCCGAGCAACCCCCAGTGGGCCGACCGTGACCGCTTCGTGCTGTCCAACGGCCATGGCTCGATGCTGATCTATTCGCTCTTGCACCTGACCGGCTATGAGCTGCCTGTGGAAGAGCTGAAGAATTTCCGCCAGCTGCACAGCAAGACCGCCGGCCACCCGGAATACGGCATCACCCCGGGCGTGGAAACCACCACCGGCCCGCTCGGCCAGGGCATCACCAATGCCGTCGGCATGGCGCTGGCCGAACGCCTGCTGGGCGAAGAATTCAACCGCCCCGGCTTCGACATCGTCAACCACCATACCTATGTCTTCCTCGGCGACGGTTGCCTGATGGAAGGCATCTCGCACGAAGCGAGCTCGCTGGCCGGCACGCTGAAGCTTAATAAGCTCATTGCGCTGTGGGACGACAATGGCATCTCGATCGACGGCGACGTGGTGCACTGGTTCAACGACGATACCCCGAAGCGTTTCGAAGCCTATGGCTGGAACGTGATCCGCGGCATCGACGGCCATGACGTGACCGCCGTCGACATGGCGATCTCGCAGGCCAAGGCCAGCGACAAGCCGACCCTGATCTGCTGCCGCACCAAGATCGGCAAGGGCGCGCCCAACAAGGAAGGCGGCCACGACGTGCACGGCGCCCCGCTGGGCGGCGCCGAAGTGCTGGCCACGCGCGAGGCGCTGGGCTGGGCCCACGCCCCGTTCGAAGTGCCGCCCGAGGTCTACGACGCCTGGGATGCCAAGGCCAATGGCCAGGCGCTGGAGCGTGCCTGGAACGCGCTGTTCGATGCCTACGCCGAGCGCCACCCGTATGAGGCCGGCGAGTTCCGCCGCCGCATGAAGGGCGAGCTGCCGGGTTCGTTCGACGCCGCCGTCGAAGCATTCATCGCCAAGTGCGAGGAAAAGGCCGAGACCATCGCCACCCGCAAGGCCAGCCAGAACACCATCGAGGCCTTCGGCCCGGTGCTGCCCGAGTTCCTCGGCGGATCGGCCGACCTGACCGGCTCGAACCTGACCAACTGGTCGGGCAGCCAGGCCGTGCGCGTGGATGCCTGGGGCAACCACATCAACTACGGCGTGCGCGAGTTCGGCATGAGCGCCATCATGAACGGCATCACGCTGCATGGTGGCTACATTCCCTACGGCGCCACCTTCCTGACCTTCTCGGACTACAGCCGCAACGCGCTGCGCATGGCGGCGCTGATGAAGATCCGCTCGCTGTTCGTGTTCACCCATGACTCGATCGGCCTGGGCGAAGACGGCCCGACCCACCAGTCGATCGAGCACGTCGCCAGCCTGCGCCTGATCCCGAACATGGACGTCTGGCGCACCGCCGACACCACCGAGACCGCTGTGGCCTGGGCCGAGTCGATCCGCCGCGAGAACGGGCCGAGCTGCCTGATCTTCAGCCGCCAGAACCTGCCGTTCCAGCGCCGCGAAGAAGCCACCCGTGCCAACATCGCGCGCGGCGGCTACGTGCTGCGCGACAGCGTCAACCCCAAGACCAGGCGTCCGGACGCCGTGATCCTGGCCACCGGCTCCGAAGTGGGCCTGGCCGTCGGCGCCGCTGACGCACTGGCTACCGAAGGCGTGCATGTGCGCGTGGTCTCGGTGCCGGCCACCACCGTGTTCGACAAGCAGGACAGCGCCTACAAGGCCAGCGTGCTGCCGGCCGGCGTGCCGCGCGTGGCGGTCGAGGCGGGCGTGACGGACTTCTGGTGGAAGTACCAGGTCCAGGCGGTGGTGGGCATCGACACCTTCGGTGAATCGGCCCCGGCCGGCGTGCTGTTCAAGCACTTCGGCTTTACCGTCGACAACGTGGTCCGCACGGTGAAGGACACCCTTATCTAAGCATCCGGGCGCTGGAGCCGCGTGGTGCGCCGCGCGGCAGCAGCGGCGCCCACAGGTTTCAATCGATCCTCAGGAGAGACAGTCATGACCATCAAGATCGGCATCAACGGCTTCGGCCGCATCGGACGCATGGTGTTCCGCGCCGCAGTCGCCAACTTCAAGGACATCGAAGTCGTTGGCATCAACGACCTGCTGGAGCCCGACTACCTGGCGTACATGCTGAAGTACGACTCGGTGCATGGCCGCTTCGACGGCGAAGTGTCGGTCGACGGCAACACCCTGGTCGTCAACGGCAAGAAGATCCGCCTGACCGCGGTCAAGGATCCGGCCGAGCTGAAGTGGGGCGAGATCGGCGCCGACGTGGTGGTCGAGTCGACCGGCATCTTCCTGACCAAGGAGGGCGCGCAGAAGCACCTCGACGCGGGTGCCAAGAAGGTGATCATGTCGGCCCCGTCCAAGGACGACACCCCGATGTTCGTGTACGGCGTGAACCACGAGTCGTACAAGGGCGAGGCGATCATCTCCAACGCCAGCTGCACCACCAACTGCCTGGCACCGGTGGCCAAGGTGCTGAACGACAAGTGGGGCATCAAGCGCGGCCTGATGACCACCGTGCACGCTGCCACCGCCACCCAGAAGACCGTTGACGGCCCGTCCAACAAGGACTGGCGCGGCGGCCGCGGCATCCTGGAGAACATCATCCCGTCGTCGACCGGCGCTGCCAAGGCCGTGGGCGTGGTGATTCCGCAGCTGAACAAGAAGCTGACCGGCATGTCGTTCCGCGTGCCGACCTCGGACGTGTCCGTGGTTGACCTGACCGTCGAGCTGGAAAAGTCGGCGACGTACGAAGAAATCTGCGCCGAGATGAAGGCCCAGAGCCAGGGCGCGCTCAAGGGCGTGCTGGGCTACACCGAAGACAAGGTCGTCGCCACCGACTTCCGCGGCGATGCCCGCACCTCGATCTTCGACGCTGAAGCCGGCATCGCGCTGGACGGCACCTTCATCAAGGTCGTGAGCTGGTACGACAACGAGTGGGGCTACTCGAACAAGGTGCTGGAAATGGTCCGCGTCGCGGCCAAGTAATCCGGCAGCTTCCGCGGTCAAGAAAAACGCGCCTTCGGGCGCGTTTTTCATTTTCCGGCGCAGTGATTTCAGCCAGCCGGGCGGGGCGTCAGCGGGCGCGCGTCGACTGCGTCGCCGTCCACCAGGAAATGGCCGCCAGCCACATGGTGGATGGTGCGCAGCGCATCATGGCCGTCGAAATGCCAGCGCCCGTTGCTGAACACGCGCGCGTCGGCGTGCGCGGCCACGACTTCGCCAAGGAACAGGTCGTAGGTCTGCTGCGTGGCCGGCTCCGGCAGCAGCCGGCATTCGAGCCAGGCCGCGCAGCCCTCCAGCAGCGGCGCGCCGACCGCCGTGCCGGCAAAGGTGCCCAGGCCGTAGGCGTCGAACTTGTCGGTGCCTTCCTGCTCCATCAGCGCCAGGCCTGAGCTGGAGCCCAGCGCTTCGGTCAGGTCGACCTGGCTGACGGTGGGGACCTGCAGCACGAACTCGCCGCTGTCTTCCAGCAGGCGCCGGGTCCAGGTGCTCTTGTCCAGCACCACTGCCACCTTGGGCGGGGAAAAATCCAGCGGCATGGCCCAGGCGGCGGCCATGATATTGCGCTTGCCGGCGGCGGCGGCGCTGACCAGCACGGTGGGGCCGTGGTTCAACAAGCGGTAGGCTTTCGGGAGCGGTACGGGAAGGCGGAAATGTTCAGGCATGATGGCCGGGATCGAGCCGTCGGAAAAGAATGATAAAAATGGAAACGGCGGACCCACTATACGCCGAGGCACTGGTGGATGCTGCGGCGCGGGAAATGTCCACAAATGCGGTCATTAGTGGAAAAAACGCGCAATTTTTCAGAATTATGTCGTAGACGACCAATTTAGAAATGCCGAATTTGCTTTCCGAGCTTGTTTTTTCCTCTTACACTATTAAGACGCCGTTGAAATCTGATGTGCAGCCAGTGCAAGTGGTGGGGCCATCTAGCTAAGAATAATCTGACCGAGGCCTGATCATGGTGAACGTAGACACGAAGCTTTTAGTGATCTTCACCGAACTACTGAGCAAGCGAAACGCCACTTATGTCGCGGAAAAGATGCATATGACCGCTCCGGCCGTATCGCACTCGCTGGGCAGGCTGCGTGAAATCTTTGACGATCCACTCTTCATCCGCGTCCCGCATGGCCTGACGCCAACGCCGCGTGCGCTGGAACTGGGCCCGAAGATCCGCGACATGCTGGACTTGTGGTCGTCGATCAATGAGGGCGATGCCGACAATTTCGATCCGGCCATTGCCACCGGCACGCTGAGCATCGGCTTTGCCGCCGAGCTGGGCGACACGGTATTCAACCGTTTTGTGCTGCGTATCAAGCAGCTGGCGCCGGACCTGCATATCAAGCTGGTCGAATCCCATTCGTGGGAAACGGACGTCGCCTCGATGCGCGCCAACGAGCTTGACCTGGCCTTTTCCCCGTTCCCGACCCGCCACCCGGAAATCGTCGAGGAGATGGTGACGTCGCTGAACCTGTGGGTTTGCGCGCGCAAGAACCATCCGGTGCTCAAGAACCACTGCTCGCTTGAGCAATACCTGGATTGCGGCCATATCTTCATGGCGCATTCCGGCGGCTCCGGCCGCCCGGCGCCGTCGCTGATCCCGCTCGACTACGCGCTGCAGCAGCGCGGGCTCAAGCGCAATGCGACGCTGACGGTACATTCATGGCGTGCCCAGGCCGAACTGGCCTCGCAGACCGACATGATCTTCACCGTCAATGCGCTGACCAAGGACATGGCCTGCGAGACCTATGGCCTGAAGGCGTTCCCGCTGCCGGCGGAACTGAACACCACGCTCGGCCTGAACATGTTCTGGCACCGCAGCCGCAACACCCATCCGATGCTGGTGTGGGCGCGCAGCCTGTTCCGCCAGGTGGTGGGCGAGTTCGTCGGCCTGCCGCCGGCACGCCCGGCACGGGTGGTGACCGAACAGGACCTGCAAGACCTGCAGGCGCCCTGAGCAGCAGCATCCTGCGGCGAGCAGCCCAAACAAAAAACCGGCGCCAGGCGCCGGTTTTTTGTTGCCCGTCTGCGCTCCGCTGCGGAGCGTGCAGGCTTATCGTTTGGGTCTGTGGGGACAGTCTGTTTTGGTGCAATTGCCGTACAGCGACAGTGCATGTTCCTGCAGCGTAAAGCCGCGCTCGCGCGCGATGCTTTGCTGGCGGTGCTCGATTTCAGAGTCGAAGAACTCCTCGACGCGGCCGCAGTCGAGGCACACCAGGTGATCATGGTGCTTGCCTTCGTTGAGTTCGAAAATCGCCTTGCCGGATTCAAAGTTGTTGCGCGAGAGCAGGCCTGCCTGCTCGAACTGGGTCAGCACGCGGTAGACGGTGGCCAGGCCGATATCCATATGCTCGTTCAGCAGGATACGGTAGACGTCTTCTGCGCTCAGGTGCCGCTGTTCACTGGTCTGAAAAATTTCAAGAATCTTCAGCCTGGGCACGGTCGCCTTCAGGCCGATGTTCTTGAGGTCCGCCGGACTCGGCATGTGGGTGACTCCCTAGAGTACAATGACTGGATAGTTGAATCATAAGGGTTTTGGCAGCAAAAGTCGCTCGCGGTAGTGATGTCCCAAGTCGGCATCACGCGCCCGGCACCGTTGCCGTCCCATGTGATTGTCGCGGCAGGCGCAACAGGCGTGTGTGGTGCAATCGGCGCATTTTGCGCCGTTTTTGTGCCCGCCTTGCGGTACCTTGCCGCGGTACTTTTCTTTCCCTCCCGGAAGCGAGATACATGCGTTCTATCCGTTCGTCCGCCATGCGCCCGACGCTGGTTGTCTCCCTGCTGGCCGCGGCCCTGCTGGCCGGCGCCTGCTCAGCCTACGATTCCACCTCGCGCAAGGTAGCCAACGCCATTACGCCGTACCGGATCAACATCGTGCAGGGCAATTTCGTCTCGCGCGAGGCCGTGTCGCAACTGCGCGAAGGCATGACGCGCGACCAGGTCAAGTTCCTGCTCGGCACGCCGCTGCTGAATGACGTGTTCCACGCCGACCGCTGGGACTACGTGTTCTCGTTCCGCCGCGGCAATACCCCGGTGGTGCAGCAGCGCCGCTATACGGTGTTTTTCGAAGGCGACCGGCTGGTCAAATTCAGCGGCGATGAACTGCCGTCCGAGTATGAGCTGATTGCCGAGATCGACGGCATGAAAAAGGCACTGAAGGACCAGACGCCGGGCAAGATCTCCACTGGCGCGGCAGCCACCGCGGCCGCACCGGCCGAACCGCAGACCACGGTGGAAAACTTTGTGCCGCGGCAGGCACAGCAGCCGGAAGCGGCACCCGCCGCTGCGGCATCGCCGGCCGCTCCCGCCGAGGCAGCGGCGCCGGCCGCGGCCCCCAAGCCGGCCGCCAACTGATCCGCCACACGGCGCGCCGGCGGCGGCGCGCCCCCAGTTTTCCGGGCCGGCCAGGCATGGCCGGCTCGATCACTTTCCGCGCATTGCGCATATTCCGCTGAGCCAGACACCATGAACATCGCCATTGCAGGCGCATCGGGCCGCATGGGCCGCATGCTGATCGAACACGTGCTGAACACCGAGGGCGTGACCCTGGCGGGCGCGCTCGACGTGCCGGGCTCGCCGGCGCTGGGCCAGGACGCCGGCCTGCTGCTGGGCCGCCAGACCGGCGTGGCGATCAGTGCCGATGTGGAAGCGGTGCTGGCCGGCGCGGACTGCCTGATCGACTTCACCCGCCCCGAAGGCACGCTGGCCCACGTGGCCGCGGCGAAGAAACTCGGCGTGAAGATGGTGATCGGCACCACCGGCTTCGACGAGGCCGGCAAGGCCGCGCTGGCCGAGGCCGCCGGGTCGATCGGCATCGTCTTTGCCGCCAACTTCAGCGTCGGCGTCAACGCCACCTTCAAGCTGCTGGAAGTGGCCGCCAGGCTGCTGTCGACCGGCTATGACATCGAAGTGATCGAGGCGCACCACCGCTTCAAGGTCGATGCCCCCTCGGGCACCGCGCTGAAGATGGGTGAAGTGATTGCCGATGCGCTTGGCCGTGACCTCAAGACCTGCGCCGTCTATGCCCGCGAAGGCCACACCGGCGAGCGGGATCCCAACTCGATCGGCTTTGCCACCGTGCGCGGCGGCGATATCGTCGGCGACCACACCGTGATGTTCGCCGGCATCGGCGAGCGCATCGAGATCAGCCACAAGTCGTCCAGCCGCCAGTCGTATGCCAACGGTGCCGTGCGCGCTGCCCGTTTCCTGGCCGACAAGCCCAACGGCCTGTTCGATATGCAGGACGTGCTGGGCCTGAAGTAAGGCGCAGCGGGGCGCGCAGGGCCGAAACTGGCCTGCCGCCACGGTTATAATCGTCTTCTTTCGCATTGCACGCCCGGCGGGCGCCGCGCAAGCGGCGCGCCCGCTGCTCTCATTCCAACGATTCCCCCGGATGCCGGCAGGCCAGTTGCCGCGCAAACGTTGTCCTGACTGCTGTCCCGACCATGCAAGACAAATACCTTCCTTCCGCCGTTGAACAAGCCGCCCAGCAGCACTGGCAAGCCATCGACGCCTATCGCGTGTCGGAGCATGCGGCCGGGGCCGACGGCAAGGAAAAGCCCAAGTTCTACGCCTGCTCGATGCTGCCATATCCGTCGGGCAAGCTGCACATGGGCCACGTGCGCAACTACACCATCAACGACGTGATGGCGCGCTACCTGCGCATGAACGGCAACAACGTGCTGATGCCGATGGGCTGGGACGCCTTCGGCATGCCGGCCGAGAATGCCGCGCTGAACAACGGTGTGGCGCCGGCGGCCTGGACCTACGACAACATCGCTTACATGAAGAAGCAGATGCAGTCGATGGGCCTGGCGATCGACTGGTCGCGCGAAGTCGCCACCTGCAGCCCGGACTACTACCGCTGGAACCAGTGGCTGTTCCTGAAGATGCTGGAAAAGGGCATCGCCTACCGCAAGACCGGCACCGTCAACTGGGACCCGGTCGACCAGACCGTGCTGGCCAACGAGCAGGTCATCGACGGCCGCGGCTGGCGTTCGGGCGCGGTGGTGGAAAAGCGCGAAATCCCGATGTACTACCTGCGCATCACCGAGTATGCGGAGGAACTGCTGGGCGACCTGGACCAGCTGGGCTGGCCCGAGCGCGTCAAGGTGATGCAGCAGAACTGGATCGGCAAGAGCGTGGGCGTGCGCTTTGCATTCCCGCACGACATCCCGGGCGAGGACGGCAAGCCGATCAACGACGGCAAGCTGTACGTGTTCACCACGCGCGCCGACACCATCATGGGCGTGACCTTCTGCGCGGTCGCCGCCGAGCACCCGCTGGCCACGCACGCCGCGCTGAACAACCCCGAACTGGCTGCCTTCATCGACGAATGCAAGCACGGCTCGGTCATGGAAGCCGACATGGCGACCATGGAGAAGAAGGGCATGCCGACCGGCCTGCAGGTGGTGCACCCGCTGACCGGCGAGAAGGTCGACGTGTGGGTCGGCAACTACGTGCTGATGAGCTACGGCGACGGCGCCGTGATGGGCGTGCCCGCGCACGACGAGCGCGACTTCGCCTTCGCGCTCAAGTACAAGCTGCCGATCAAGCCCGTCATCGACGTGAAGGGCCAGCCGTACTCAACCGAGGCCTGGCAGGAGTGGTACGGCGACAAGGAAAACGGCACTTGCATCCACAGCGGCAAGTATGACGGCCTCGGCTACCAGGCCGCGGTCGAAGCCATTGCCGCCGACCTGGGCGCCAAGGGCATCGGCGAGAAGAAGGTGACCTGGCGCCTGCGCGACTGGGGCATCTCGCGCCAGCGCTACTGGGGCACGCCGATCCCGCTGATCCACTGCGACAGCTGCGGCGTGGTGCCGGTCCCTGAGAAAGACCTGCCGGTGGTGCTGCCCGAAGACCTGGTGCCGGACGGCACCGGCAACCCGCTGGCCAAGGATGCGCGCTTCCTGCAGTGCACCTGCCCGTCGTGCGGCAAGCCGGCGCGCCGCGAGACCGACACGATGGATACCTTCATCGACTCGTGCTGGTACTACATGCGCTATACCTGCCCGGACGCGGCCACCATGGTCGATGCGCGCAACGATTACTGGATGCCGATGGACCAGTACATCGGCGGCATCGAGCACGCGATCCTGCACCTGCTGTACGCACGCTTCTGGACCAAGGTCATGCGCGACCTGGGCCTGGTCAGGTTCGACGAGCCCTTCACCAACCTGCTGACGCAGGGCATGGTGCTCAACGAGACCTACTACCGCGAAGACGCCTCGGGCAAGAAGCACTGGTACAACCCGGCCGAGGTCGACCTGCGCACCGATGAGCGCGGCCGCCCGGTGGGCGCCACGCTGATCGCCGACGGCCAGCCGGTGGTGATCGGCGGCGTCGAGAAGATGTCGAAGTCCAAGAACAACGGCATCGACCCGCAGGCGCTGATCGACCAGTACGGCGCCGACACCGCGCGCCTCTTTGTGATGTTCGCCGCGCCGCCGGAGCAGCAGCTGGAGTGGAGCGGCTCGGGCGTGGAGGGCGCCTCGCGCTTCCTGCGCCGCGTGTGGAACTACGGCTATGCCAACGCCGCGGCCATTCGTGACGGCGCCGGCGGCACGCCGACTGCCGATGACGCCGACCTGCGCCGCGAGATCCACGGCGTGCTCAAGCAGGCCAACTACGACTACCAGCGCATCCAGTACAACACCGTGGTGTCCGCCACGATGAAGATGCTGAACGCGCTGGACGACGCCAAGACCGCTTCGCCGGCCGCGCGCCGCGAGTGCTTCGGCATCCTGCTGCGCGTGCTGTACCCGGTGGTGCCGCACGTCACCCACGGCCTGTGGGACCAGCTGGGCTACGCCGCCGAAGCCGGCGACCTGCTCGACGCCCCGTGGCCGCAGGTCGATGAAGCCGCGCTGGTGCGCAGCGAGATCGAACTGGTGCTGCAGATCAACGGCAAGGTGCGCGGCAGCATCACCGTGCCCGCCGACGCTGACCGCGCCGCCATCGAGGCAACCGCCGCCGCCAGCGAGACCGTGGCCAAGTTCGCCGAGGGCAAGGCGCCGAAGAAGATCGTGGTGGTGCCCGGCCGCCTGGTCAACGTGGTGTTGTAAGCTGGCCCCGGAACCTGACAAGGAATCGCCAAGAATGAAGCGACTGAACATGGGGCGCCGCAAGGTGCTCGCGGCAATGCTGGCAGTGCCGGCAACGGGCCTGCTGGCCGGCTGCGGCTTCCACATGCGCGGCAACTCGGATTTCGCCTTCAAGCGGCTCTATATCGGGATTCCGGCCAATTCGCTGATGGGCGCGGACCTGCGCCGCGCCATCCACGGCGGCTCCGACACCCAGGTGGTGGTCGACCAGAAGGAGGCCGACGCGCTGCTGGACGTGCTGCAGGACACCCGCACCAAGTCGATCCTGTCGATCACCACCACCGGCGTGGTGCGCGAATACCGCCTGACGCAGCGCTTCACCTTCCGCCTGCGCGACGCCGCCGGCAAGGAACTGATCCCGCCGTCGCAGCTGGTGCTGACGCGCGACCTGACCTACAACGAAGCCAACACGCTGGCCAAGGACTACGAAGAGCAGCAGCTGTACCGCGACATGCAGCGCGATATCGTGCAGCAGCTGATGCGCCGGCTGGCCGCCGTCAAGGCCATCTGATCACGGCATGCAGCTCAAGCTCGACGGGCTCGACGCACACCTGCGGCAGGCGAAGGCCAAGGGCCTGGCGCCGCTGTACGTGGTGCATGGCGACGAACACCTGCTGGTGCTGGAGGCCGTCGACCGCCTGCGCGCCGCGGCGCGCGAAGCCGGCTTCTCCGAGCGCGACGTGCTGGTGGCCGAGCGCGGCTTCCACTGGGGCCAGCTGGTCGAGGCGCAGCAGTCGATGTCGCTATTCGGCGACCGCAAGATCGTTGAACTCCGCATTCCGTCGGGCAAGCCCGGCAAGGACGGCGGCGAGGCGCTGCGCGCCGTGGCCGCCCAGCCGTCGCCCGACGTGGTGCTGCTGGTGACGCTGCCGCGGCTGGATTTTGCCGCGTCCAAGTCGGCCTGGTTCCAGGCGCTGGAAAGCGCCGGCGTGTCGATCAAGGTCGACTCCGTGGACCGCACCCGGCTGCCGGCCTGGGTCGGCGAGCGGCTGTCGCTGCAGCAGCAGCGCGTCGAGGGCGGCGAGCCTGGCCGGCGTGCGCTGCAGTTCATCGCCGACAAGGTCGAGGGCAACCTGCTGGCGGCGCACCAGGAAATCCAGAAGCTGGGGCTGCTGTACCCGCCCGGCGAACTCACCTTCGACCAGGTGCACGATGCGGTGCTGAATGTGGCCCGCTACGACGTGTTCAAGCTGTCTGAATCGATGCTCTCTGGCGACGTGCCGCGGCTGGTGCGCATGCTCGAAGGGCTGCGCGGCGAGGGCGAGGCCACGGTGCTGGTGCTGTGGGCGCTGACCGAGGAAATTCGCGTATTATCCAAGGTCCGGCAAGGGCTGGCGGCCGGCAAGCCGGCGGGCGTGCTGATGCGCGAGCTGCGCGTCTGGGGCCCGCGCGAGCGGCTGGTGCCGCAGGCTGCGCAGCGCCTGGCGCTGCCAAGGCTGGAAGCGGCGCTGGCGCTGGCGGCGCGGCTGGACCGCCAGGTCAAGGGCCTGTCGGACCTGCCGCCACCGGGCGGCAGCCCGCTGCCGGCGGAACCATGGGACGGGCTGCAGCAGCTTGCCCTGATGATCGCGCGCTGAACGCGCAACTCCACAGGTTTGCTCCCCCCGCCGCGTGCGGCGGGGGGACGGAAAACACACTGACGGCCACCACCCCAGGGCCACTGACATGAACGAGCTCGACCTCAACCAATACATGGACCGCGTCGGCCGCCAGGCCCGCGCCGCGTCGCGCGCCATGGCGCGTGCCTCCACGGCCGACAAGAACCGTGCGCTGCTGACCATCGCCGCTGCCATCCGCCGCGATGCCGACAAGCTCAAGGCGGTCAACGCGCGTGACGTTGAACGCGCCCGCGCCAACGGCCAGGACGCCGCCTTTATCGACCGCCTGACGCTGTCGGACAAGGCCATCGCCACCATGGCCGCGGGCCTGGAGCAGATCGCCGCGCTGGCCGACCCGATCGGCGAGATCTCGAACATGAAGTTCCGCCCGACCGGCATCCAGGTCGGCCAGATGCGCGTGCCGCTGGGCGTGATCGGCATCATCTACGAGTCGCGCCCGAACGTGACCATCGACGCCGCGGCGCTGTGCCTGAAGTCGGGCAACGCCACCATCCTGCGCGGCGGCTCCGAGGCGATCGAATCCAACACCGCGCTGGCGGCGCTGGTGGCCGAGGGCCTGTCCGCGGCCGGGCTGCCGTCCGAGGCGGTGCAGGTGATCGAGACTACTGACCGCGCTGCCGTGGGCCGGCTGATCACCATGACCGAATACGTCGACGTGATCGTGCCGCGCGGCGGCAAGAGCCTGATCGCGCGGCTGATGGAAGAAGCGCGCGTGCCGATGATCAAGCACCTGGACGGCATCTGCCACGTCTATATCGACGCCGCTGCCGACCTGGACAAGGCCGTGCGCGTCTGCGACAACGCCAAGACCCAGCGCTATGCGCCGTGCAACACCATGGAGACGCTGCTGGTGTCGCAGGACATCGCCGCCGCCGCGCTGCCGCCGCTGTGCCGCATCTACCAGGAGAAGGGCGTCGAGCTGCGCGTGTGCCCGGCCACCCGCGCCACGCTGGAAGCGGCGGGCTTCACCGGCCTGGTCGATGCCGCGGAGGAAGACTGGCGCCTGGAATACCTGGCCCCGATCCTCGCCATCAAGACCGTGGCCGGACTGGACGAGGCCGTCGCCCATATCAACGAATACGGCTCGCACCATACCGATTCGATCATCACCGAGAACTACTCGGCGGGCATGCGCTTTATCCGCGAGGTCGATTCGGCCAGCGTGATGATCAATGCTTCGACGCGCTTTGCCGATGGCTTCGAGTACGGCCTGGGCGCGGAAATCGGCATCTCCAACGACAAGCTGCATGCACGCGGCCCGGTCGGGCTCGAAGGGCTGACGTCGCTGAAGTACGTGGTATTCGGGCACGGCGAGATCCGCACCTGACGCTCGCGCGCCAACAACAATAACAATCGTTCTCGAACGTCTCTCTGCCGATGCTCTGGGTCAAAGCGCTGCATATCGTCTTCGTGGTCTCGTGGTTCGCCGGCCTGTTCTACCTGCCGCGCATCTTCGTCAACCTGGCCATGGAAACCGACGCCGCCAGCACGCAGCGCCTGTTGCTGATGGCGCGCAAGCTGTTCCGCTTCATGACCATGCTGGCGGTGCCGGCGGTGGTGTTCGGGCTGTGGCTGTACCTGGGCTACGGCATCGGCCGCGGCGCGGGGCAGGGCTGGATGCACGCCAAGCTGGCGCTGGTGCTGGTGCTGATCGGCTACCACCACGGCTGCGGCGTGCTGCTGCGCAAGTTCGAGGCGGGGCGCAATACGCGCTCGCACAAGTTTTATCGCTGGTTCAATGAGCTGCCGGTGCTGGTGCTGCTGGCGGTGGTGATCCTGGTGGTCGTCAAGCCGTTCTGAGCCTGGCGCCCGGTCTGTTGTTGCCAATCCTGTTGCGGAACCGAAATGAGCAAGCTGGTTGACTATTACCTGACGCCGCAGTCGCCGTTCGTCTACCTGGGCCATGCGCGCTTTGCCGCCATCGCCGAACGCCATGGGGCGCAGGTGAACCTGAAGCCGTGCGACCTGGGCAAGGTGTTTTCCGTCTCGGGCGGGCTGCCGCTGTCGCAGCGCCCGCCCCAGCGCCAGGCCTACCGCCTGGTGGAGCTGGCGCGCTGGAGCGAATTCCTGGACCTGCCGCTGCATCTGCAGCCGACGTTCTTCCCGGTATCGGGCGACGCGGCCAGCAAGCTGATCATCGCCGCGCAGCTGGCGCACGGCACAGCCCGCGCAATGCAGCTGACCGGCGCCATTGGCGCGGCAGTGTGGGCGCAGCAGCGCAATATTGCCGATGCCGCCACGCTGGCGCAGATCGCCGACGAGGCCGGCCTGGACGGCGCCAGCCTGCTCAAGGCCAGCGAGGCCCAGTCGGTGCAGGCGGCCTATGCGCAGAACACGCAGGACGCGATTTCGGCCGGCGTGTTCGGCGCGCCGTGGTACGTCCATGACGGCCAGCCCTTCTGGGGCCAGGACCGGCTGGATTTCCTCGACCGCGCCCTGGCGGCGGCTTGAGCTAAGCTTCGGATAGATCCCCGTCCGCTACGGCGGACGTTTTTGTTTGCAGGATACCCAACACATGACCCAAGCCTTCTTTGCCCCTTGCCCGCGCGGCCTGGAGAGCGCGCTCGCCGAAGAACTGCGCGAGATCGCCGCGATGCCGGGCATGGCCGCGCTGGCGCCGTTCACGGTGCACCAGGAAGTGCCGGGCGGCGTCAATTTCTCGGGCGAGATGGCCGCCGCCTATGCGGTCAACCTGCATTCGCGCATTGCCAGCCGGGTGCTGATGCGCGTGGCCGCGCGCGGCTACCGGCATGAGGACGACATTTATACGCTGGCGCGCGGCGTGCGCTGGGAGCAGTGGTTTTCGCCCGATGAATCGCTGCGTGTGGACATCACGTCGCACAAGTCGCCGCTGCGCAGCCTGAATTTCACCGCGCTGCGCGTCAAGGACGGGGTCTGCGACGCCCTGCGCGAGCGCGTGGGCGCGCGCCCCAGCGTCGATACCGCCAGCCCGGATGTGCGCATCTATGCCCATCTGACCGAGCATGACTGCACGCTGTATCTCGACACCACCGGCGAGCCGCTGTTCAAGCGCGGCTGGCGCACCGAGAAGGGCGAGGCGCCGCTGAAGGAAAACCTGGCCGCTGGCATCCTGCGCCTGGCGGGCTGGGTGCCGGGCCAGACCTTCCGGCCTTTCTACGACCCGATGTGCGGCAGCGGCACCTTCCTGATCGAGGCCGCGCAGGTGGCGCTTGGCATCGCGCCGGGCGGCAGCCGCAGCTTTGCCTTCGAATGGCTCAAGGGCATGGATACCAAGGCCTGGCAGAAGCTGAAGTCGGACGCGCAGCGCGCCCGCATGCTGGCCTCGGCCGATGAACTCCAGGTGGTGGGTTCGGACATCTCCACCGACATGCTGGCCATCACGCGCGCCAACTGGGAGCGTGCCGGCCTACCGGGCGAGGCGCGCACCAAGCAGGTGGACGCGCGCTTCGTGCAGCCGCCTTTTGAAGAGCCGGGTTTGCTGTTGATGAATCCCCCGTACGGCGAGCGGATCGCGGTGCGCGGCCAGCGCCGCCTGCCAGAGGAAGAGATGCCGCGCGACGAGGTGGAGGAGGCCGCCGCCAACCAGTTCGCCAGTGCCTTTGCCACCACGCTCAAGCAGCATTTCGCGGGCTGGCAGGCGTGGGTGTTTACCGGCGACATGGGTTTCCCGCGCCGGCTGCGGCTCAAGGAGTCGCGCCGCACGCCGCTCTACAACGGCAATATCGAATGCCGGCTGTTCCGCTTCGACATGGTGCGCGGCGCCAACCGGGTGCCGCAGGCGGACTGACGGCGCCCGCGGCGCCGGGCGGCGGGGTCAGGGGCGCTTGCGCCCCGTCAGTGCATCCGGATTGCGGCTGAAGTCCGCCAGGAAGCTCTGCAGGCTGACCACCGGCTCCTGCAGCAGGTGGCGCGGCAGGTCGAACAGCGCATAGATGAATTCTTCATTGCCTTCGCAGCGCTCTGCTGGCAGGCAGTATTGTTCCCAGTCCACGCACGCTGGCGTGTACATGCCGTTGCCGGGCCAGAAGAACGGCACCAGCCGGCCTTCGCGCAGGCCTTCGATCAGTGCCGCGGGGGCGTCGTAGGCTTCGGCCGACTCCACCTGGCTCATCAGCCCGGCGCGGGTCTCGATCACCATCAGCGTGGCGTGGCCCTGCGCGGTCAGCAGCAGGATGCCGGCCGGGTTGGGGTACAGGTAGTACTCGACAAAGCCATAGCGCGCGATCAGCTGGCGCACGCGCTCGGTGATGGCCGGATCGGACAGGAACGAGAACGAATGCCGCGTCAGCAGCTCGCGCAGCGTGCGCGACAGCGTGGCGAAGTACGCCTGCTGCATGGCCTCGATTTCCTGGTCCAGCCGCTCGACCATATTGCTCTCATGCTTCTTCACGTAGCGGTCGATCAGCCCGTGGTTGAAGCCTTGCACGGCGATGCTCTCGTCGGCGGTGCCGGTCAGCAGGATGGTCTTGCAGGGCAGGTCCTGCAGTGCCTGGCAGAATTCCAGCCCGTCCATCTGCGGCATCGAATAGTCGACCACCACCACGCCCGGCTGGAGGAAGCGCTTGAAGTCGTGGATCTGGCGGTAGATGCGGTCGATGTCGAGCTGCACGGTGCGCCGCTCGGTCAGGAAGGTCAGGTCGTCGTGCGTCACACGCACCGGCAGGAAGCCCGGGAAGCGGGTGGCATAGGCCTCGCGGATCCATTGCAGCGCTTCACGCGGATCGGTGAAGGTGATCACAGCGCGCGAGGCATCCATCTGGAACGCCAGGCTGTCGATGAACGACTTGCTGTCATCGACCAGGACGGTCAGGACCGGGTGATGGAAGACCGACAGGTTCCTGTCGTGCGGGTTGAAGGTCATGGAGCGGCGGGCAGGAGTTCGGCGCAGTGGTTAGGCACGGGCGTGGCGCAAGCGGCAAGCCGGTGTGCGCATTCGCAGGCCAGTATAGCGCGCCATGGCTGCCTTGCAAGGCAGGCCTTGCAGCCAGGGCCGGCGGCAGGAGGAGCCCGGCGGGGCGCCGGGCGGGAGAAGCGCCCGCGGCAGGGCCGGGATGGCCCGGGCCTGCGCGCGGCGCGCGGACGGCCTTAGTCGACCGCCTTGAACATGTCTTCGACCACCTTCTTGGCGTCGCCGAACACCATCATGGTCTTGTCCATGTAGAACAGCTCGTT
>NZ_JBWKQZ010000041.1:0-71376 GCF_059419025.1 Cupriavidus sp. GW821-FHT07C08 | reverse complement strand
CGGATTGTGAAAAATAGCGCCCCCCGGCCTTGCGGGGGGAGCCTCATCGCTTGCGCGGTGAGTACTTCAGCAGCCTGTTAGGCCAGTGACCGTCAGGTAAATCCCGCTTTCGTCGCTGGCATCTCGGTTATCGAGGGTATTGATTGCAATCTCACACTCAATGCCGATGCGCTCGGCTAGATACGACCCAATTTCCTCCTTGAGCGTGAAATACTCATCGACGCCGCGCACACATCGGTCCACAAACGCCAGCGCAATGATGAGGCGCTGATGCTCATCCAGCCGACTCCCCATCACCTTGTAATCGAGCCCCGCCGCCTCAAACGTTTCTCTAAATGCACTTGAGCGCAGGAGGCGCGCGGCCGACAGCACCGCTCTTTCAAGCAATGTATGTGGCGCATAACCCACGCCAAAGGATGTGTCATTGGACAGTGGCATAGACGGGGAGTCCGTCACCCGCCGAAGGTTCGGCGCTGAGGGACGCAGGATTGGTTCGATGCGGATGTCATTGCCAATCCCGCCCAAGGACGTTGCCAGGTACTCGCGAATGGCCTGCTCAACAACCTGCTCGACCTTGGCCGACGGAAGCTCGGTAACCGGGCCAGATACTATCAATCGCATTGGGCGCAGCACTTTGCCACCGCCGAACTTTGGCGCGCTCATGCCGCCGATGAGTAGAGCCTTGTCCAGGTTGAAGTGCTGGACTGCTCCATAGGCTTCGAGGTAGGCGCGACACAAGGCGCGAGCCGCAGCTTCGACAGCCCCATCGCATAGGCTATCGGGATGTCCGATGCCCTTGTGCTCGCACATCTCGGTTTGCTCCCTCGGCCGCGAAGGGACGCTGGAAATGGCCAACACAATGTTCTCCGTGGCGGGCATTACAACCTCCTTCGCGCGGTCGGCATGCAGACATTCTAGGCATCGATTTCGAACCCACTGCCAAGCACTTGTTTAGGCGAAACCTAATGAAATGTGCCAACTGGTGCACGTGTGCCAAAAGCCTAGGCCGAGACGGGCACTCCAGGGAGCTTGACGCGCCCGGCCCCATCGCCCTTGAGGGAAATCAATAAAGCTGTCGTCCACGTCACCTACAGTAAATGCTGAAAACCCAATTTTGGGGCAGGCCCTTTAGCGGATTATTGGGCCCATGCGGTTTGCATTTGGGACGGCAGAGCGACGGAGGTGTTTTGTGCGCAAACTATGGTTGGTTTTTGCAGCGATGCTTGCAGTCAGCCTCACAGGGTGTGGGTACAACACGATTCAGACCCAGGATGAGCAGGTCAAGGCAAGCTGGTCGGAAGTGGTGAACCAGTACCAACGCCGTGCTGACTTGGTCCCTAACCTGGTGAACACTGTGAAGGGTTACGCCAGCCATGAGCGTGAAGTCCTGACGCAGGTGACGGAGGCTCGTGCGCGTGTTGGCGCCATGCAGGTCACGCCCGAGACTCTGAACGACCCGAAGGCATTCGCCCAATTCCAGGCCGCACAGCAGCAATTGTCGGGGACCTTGTCTAGGCTCCTGGCGGTTTCCGAGAACTATCCGCAGTTGAAGGCCGACGCGGGCTTCAGGGATTTGCAGTCCCAACTCGAGGGTACCGAGAATCGGATAACCGTCGCGAGAAACCGGTACATCCAATCTGTGCAGGCCTACAACGTGACGGTCCGCACGATCCCCTCCAACCTAACGGCAATGGCTTTTGGTTACAAGGAGAAGCCCAATTTCACGGTCGCTAGCGAAGCGACGATTGCCAAGCCACCAGGAGTTGAATTCGGTGCCGCGCCGGCAAGCGCGCCTGGAGGTGCCAAGTGAAGTGGCTCTCGGCCGCAAGAGGCTTGTTTCTTTCCTTTCTAACCTTTGTGTCTCTGGGCGCTGCTGCCGACGTGGCAGTGCCTTCCCTGACAGCGCGCGTGACCGACCTGACTGGCACGCTTACCAGCGAGCAAGTGGCGACCCTGGAGCAAAAGCTGCAAGCATTCGAGGCAGAAAAAGGGAGCCAGGTCGCGGTTCTTATGGTTCCCACTACGCAACCCGAAGCGATTGAGCAGTACTCGATTCGTGTGGTTGAGAAATGGAAACTTGGGCGCAAAGGAACGGATGATGGAGCCCTGCTCATCATTGCAAAGAACGACCGAACGATGCGTATCGAGGTCGGCTACGGTCTCGAGGGTGTCCTAACCGATGCCATGAGCAAACGCATCATCAGCGACGACATCGTTCCCCGATTCAAACAGGGCGACTTCTATGGCGGCGTGACAGCCGGTGTCGAACGCATCATGGGTGTTATCAACGGAGAGCCCTTGCCAGCACCACGGCGTGAAAGGGGGGAGCGCGACCCAGTACGCCAGCTCATGCCGGTCATCCTTGTGCTCACGGTGGTGCTGGGCGGGCTGCTGCGCTCCATCCTGGGTCGAGGCCCGGGGGCCGTGGCCGCTGGCGGGGCAGTCGGAATCATCGGTTGGCTGCTGTCGGGTGCCCTTGCGGTCGGATTTATGGCTGGCGCCATCGCGCTCTTCTTTACGCTGTTCGGCGGCTCACACATGGGCTGGAGAGGTATTGGCGGTCGTGGCGGTTTCGGTGGCGGGTCCGGACGGGGTGGATTCGGGGGTGGCGGTGGCGGCTTTGGCGGCGGCGGCGCTTCGGGTAGATGGTGATGGAAAACGTCAAACGCATCGTGAGACATCTGTTGATGACGCACTGGCGGGTAAGGCGTGCCTTCCCAGACGATGTACTAAAGGCAGTCGAACAAGCCATTGCGGCGAGCGAATCCAGCCATATCGGACAACTCTGCTTTGTCGTGGAGGGCGCGCTGAGTTTGGCGAGCCTATTCACGGGGTTATCGGCGCGTGACCGAGCTGTCGAGGTCTTCTCTCAGATGCGTGTCTGGGATACGGAACACAACAATGGTGTTCTGATTTACCTGTTGCTGGCAGACCGGAGCGTTGAGATAGTTGCTGACCGTGGCATCCACGCGAAGGTCCCGCAACAAGAGTGGGATACCATTTGCCGACAGATGGAGGCGGCGTTCCGCCTCGCCGAGTATCAACGTGGTGTCATCGCCGGCATACTGGCCATCAGCCAGCATCTGGAAAGGCATTTCCCCATCCGCGAGCGTGGCGAGAATGAACTGCAGGACAAGCCAGTGATTCTGTGAGTTAGCCTGTGACTGAGGAGGATATAGAGAAGATACTAAAGGCACTCCGCAAATGGTATGTCGAGGGGAAGAAGTCAAAGACGCTGACTTATTGGTACATGCGCAAGTATCACTATGCGGGCAAGAGCGACTTTGAGATTCCGACCTTGCAAACGTACCTCTACCACGCAAACAAGCTCATAAAAAAGCACAAACTCGAAGAGGCGCGTGATGGGGCTAGGCTACACTCGATTCATAGGGCGGCGCGTACTGGTGAGGCGACAGACCCTACAGGCGGAACGGTGGAAATCATTGACGTGGATGGATTTGCCGCCAAGATGTACGTGCAGCATCCAGACAAGGACCACAAAGCGCCCGTGGTTGTTTGGGTGATATTTGGGGTGTCACGCTTGTCGTCTGCAGTAGTGGGTTACTCTTTGTCACTGAGCCGGGAAAATGCGCGGGCCTATCGAGAGTGCATCGCTTCAGTGCATCTGCCCAAGGCGGGCCCGGACAGCAAGGCGGAAGCACTTGGCCTTCCAGATACTCGCGGACTTTTGCATGGAAACTTCGACGAAGTGTATGTCGACAACGGTCCGGGAAAGTCGAAATCTGTTCTCCGGGCTGTTGTGGATAGGATGAAGCTCCGCGTGAGCATTCCTCCGCTGAGCCGTCCAGAGTTACGAGCGATTGGCGAGTCGCTGAACCGTCTGATGATGGAATTCATGTCGCGACATAAGTCAGGCTACACACGTCGTCAAGACTACCGGTCAAAAGACAAGCGCGAGAAAGCTCGGAAGGCCTCACCGGTCTCCTTCAAGGAATTTGAGAGATATCTTTTCGAGGCCATCAATCACGTCAACCTCTACTACTCGAAGCGTAGGAAGCGCACGGCACAGATACGTGAGAAAGGCAAAGGAAAGACGCCGAAGGCAATCTTCGAGTACACGCAAAAATACTGTCGACACGGCGATGCGGCTCGCCAGTTGTCATCTATGGAGGTGTGGTCACGGTACAGCGAGTGGGTACCGCGCCAATGCAGGCGTGGCAAAGTCAGGATTGCGCATCTCACTTATTCGTCGACCGCCCTGGAAGCGTACTACGAAGACATGGCGCCTCTGGTTGGCGAGAAGAATGTCTATGTCGAGGTGCAATGCGTTGCAGACCCCCATAAGCTGCTTTGGCTACCAGAGGACGGGAATCCAAGCGAGCTCACGGTAACCAGCGAGTCTGAAAGGAAGCTGTACGACGGCATTTCGAGGCTGGAATGGGACCTCGTTATTGGGCATGAGACCGTTATGGAGGAGGCAAACGCCAAGAGCGGCGGTCTAAATGCGGTTAGATTGGACGAGTCGCTTGAGGACGACGACACCCAGAAGAGGGCATCAGCCAAGCGGGACCGGTCCCGTATGACTCAGAAGCAGCAAGGCATCATCGAGCAAGCCGCCGCAAATCGTGCACTTGGCGCAGGCATCAAAGGACGTCGCCATGCCGGCCCGCCCGAAGGGAGGAGGCGACTCCAGCGCGCCGCCAGCACAGACCCGACAAATGCCGCCGCCTCGCCCAAAACCGAGAGACTCGGGCGAAACTACTACAAGTGCCGCTTGGTGCACTGACCCGGACTTGGAAGAGCGGCTCGCCTCATTCTAGTTAGGCAGATGCTGGTCCGAGAGGTAGGCCAACCCCGAATGACACAACAACTAATTAGAGTGCACCGCGCTCCAGAGTTACTGAGCAATCTTGGAGCGAAACCGAGGGCAGACGGCGGTTTGTCAAATTTCGAGGTTTGGCGTGTAGCCGCCGTTTCCGTGCGATGTCGCAACAATTACGGAGCGTGTCGCAACAACTAATCAAAGTTGCTAAAGAACCAAGAGGCCCCGCGGGGCCTCTTTGCATTGGCGGCGCGCGACTATGCCACGTACAGCAGGAACGCCCGCGCCATCTCCATATCCAGCCGCCGGTCCGACAGCGCAAAGGTGCTGTCGCGGTTGATCAGCGCGTACAGCAGGGTGCCGGCCAGCGCCTGGTGCGCAAAGCGGATGCGCAGTTCCAGTTCCGGCGAGGCGGCCGCCGGGTGCAGCCGCGCCAGGCGTGAAGCCAGGTCGTCCATGTATTGCCGGTTGAGCTGCCGGATCGGATCCTCGCCGCTGGTGACGCGGGCAACCAGCGAGGCACGCAGCACCCCGGCATTGCGGTAGGCCCAGATGCGGTTGTCGCGCGCCAGCGTGCACACGGCGTCTTCCAGCGTCGGCGGGCATGTGTCGAGTTGCGCAAGGCGCTCGGCCATGCCCTTGCGCAGCGTGACCAGCACCAGGGCCTGCAGCGCCTTGAAATAGCTCTCCTTGCCTTCGAAGCGGCTGTAGAACGCGCCGGTCGTGACGCCGGCGTGCGCGCAGATTTCCTGGATCGAGACCTGTTCCAGCGTGCGCTCGCGCAGCAGCCGGCGGCCGGCTTCCAGCAGCAGCAGCGTGGTGCGCAGGCCGCGTGAATAGCGCGGTGCGGCATAGCCGGCGTGGCCTTCCAGCCCGGTCAGCTTGTTTTCCATGACGACCCTTTCTCCCCGCGGGGCGTGGCGT
Organism: Cupriavidus sp. GW821-FHT07C08; assembly: GCF_059419025.1. NCBI lineage: Bacteria > Pseudomonadati > Pseudomonadota > Betaproteobacteria > Burkholderiales > Burkholderiaceae > Cupriavidus > Cupriavidus sp. GW821-FHT07C08. The sequence goes on along the minus strand of NZ_JBWKQZ010000041.1, from coordinate 65,669 downwards.
GGGCCCGCCCCGGCATGTCCGTGTTTTTACGGATGTCGTGAACCGTATCCGGCCAAGATACTGGCCAGAAAACGTAATCCATATTACGAATTGAGCGGCGCCGTGCCTATCAGGTGCCGCCCGGAGACCGATGTCCGCCCTTGGGGAGACCTCGCATGACCATGTCCTACCAGCCGCGCCGCGCGTGGCTGACCGCAGCGCTGTTGTTCTTCTTCCTGGTGGTCAACGCCATGGACAAGATGGTGGTGGGCCTGCTGGCCGCGCCGATGATGGATGAACTGGGGCTGACGCCGGCGCAGTTCGGCCTGGTCGGCAGCAGCTTCTTCTGGCTGTTCGCGGTGTCCGGCGTGCTGGGCGGCTTTCTTGCCAACCGCACGCCGACCTCGCGGCTGCTGGTCTGCATGGCGCTGGCATGGTCGCTGTGCCAGATCCCGCTGGCGCTGTCGTCCAGCCTGGCGGTGCTGATCGTCTCGCGCATCCTGCTGGGCTTCATGGAAGGGCCGGCTGCGCCGGTGGCGATCCACGCCTGCTACAAGTGGTTTCCGGACCGCCGGCGCAACCTGCCCGTGGCGGTGCTGACGCAGGGGGCCGGGATCGGCATCGTGCTGGCGGGCTTTCTGATCCCGGCGGTCGCCGTGCATTGGGGCTGGCGCGCCAACTTCTACGTGCTGGCGGCGCTGGGTGTGCTGTGGGCCGTGGCGTGGCTGGCGCTCGGGCGCGAAGGGACGCTCGACGAACGCCCGGCGGGGCACGATGCCCCACACGCCTCCGCGGCCGCCGGCGCGCCGCTGCGCCTGCCATACCGCGTCTTGCTGAGCGATCCCACGGTGCTCGGCTGCTTCGCGCTGCGGCTGGCGGCGTACTGGGGCCTGGCGCTGTGCCTGACCTGGATCCCGGCCTACCTGCAGAGCGGGCTGGGCTTCGGCCACGCCGTCAGCGGCAAGCTGTTCGCGCTGATCATCGGCACCAACCTGCCGTTGACGCTGGCCATTGCGTGGTTCTCTGAACGGCTGCTGGCGCGCGGCGTGTCGTCGCGGGTGGCGCGCGGGCGGGTCTCGGCCGGCATGCTGCTGCTGGCCGGCGGCTTCTTCCTGTTGCTGCTGTGGCCGGACACCACGCCGGCCATGCGGGTGGGCCTGCTGGTAGTGGCCTGCGTGTGCGCGCCGGCGATCTATTCGCTGGGCCCGGCGATGCTGGCCGAGGTGGTGCCGGCGGGGCAGCGCGGTGCGATCCTCGCCATCGATGCATCGGTGTCGTCGCTGGCCGGCGTGCTGGCGCCGCTGGTCACGGGCGTGCTGGTGCAGAACGTTCCGGGGGCACGCGGTTTCGAGCTGGGCCTGGCCGTGTGCGGCGCGATCATGGTGGCGGCGGCGCTGGCCGGGCTGTACGTGGTCAACCCCGAGCGCTCGCGCCGCCGGCTGGCCGCGCACCTGCCGTCGCGTGTCGAAGCGGGGCAGCCCGCGGTGGCCGCTGGCTGAATCGCGAACCCCCGGGCTATGACCCGGGCTTACAGCCCGCATCGCCGCTGGCTTGCGCCACCGCTTCGTGCACCAGCGCCGTGAATGCGCGCATGGCCGGCGACGGTGAGCGCCCGGCCAGCGACACGATCCCATACTGCGCCCTCAGCTCGGTTGGCGGGTGCATCGGCAGGGCCACGGCCATGCCTTGCGCGCAGGCGTCGGCCATCATCGCCACGGGCACCAGCGCCACGGCATCGACGGCCAGCAGCAGCGAGCGCAGCGCGTGCATGTCGTTGCAGGTGACGGTCATCAGCCCGGGCGCGTCCTCGGAAACCGGGCCGCTGCCACCGCTGGCTTCATGCAGTGCCTGCCGGAAGAAGCGCAGGATATGCGCCGGCAGCCGGGTCCCGGCCACCGGATAGGCGCGCAGCTCAGCCAGGGTGACTTCGCGCTGCCGCGCCAGCGGATGCCCGCTGCGCACGAAGAATGCCGTTTCCAGCGCCGGCAGCCGGTCAATCTGCAGGTGTCCCAGTTCCACCAGGCTGCGGCTTTCGCCGACAAACACATCGAGGCGTTCCGCTTCTAGCGAACGCCGCATGGCCGGCGTGTCGGCGGTCTCCAGGTCGATGCGCAGATGCGGGTAGCGCCGCACCAGCGCCTCGAGCACGGGATCGAGCAGGAACGATGCCGCAAACGGCCCGAAGCCCGCGCGGATCGTGCCGATCTCTACTTCCTCCAGCAGTTGCAGGTCGCGCCGCAACTCGCGCTGTTCGCGCAGCATGCGGCGCGCGCGTTCGAGCGCCAGCATGCCGGCAGCGGTTGGCCGCACCTTGCCGTAGCTGCGGTCGATCAGCGGCCCCAGGTCCGCTTCCAGCGCCTGGATGCTGCGCGTCAGCGCCGGCTGCGACAGGTGCAGGGCGCTGGCGGCACGGGCAAAACTGCCTTGCTCGACCAGCGTGACGAAGTGATGCAGCTGCCTCAGCCCCAAGTCAGCCCCAGTAAATTAACCAATTTTGCATCAAAAACTGAAAAATATTGCATTGGACGTAATTTCTCAAGCCCGCTAACGTTGTCCAAAACCATAAAGACGACCTGGAGACGACATGAACCGACGCGCATGGCTCGCGCTGGCCGCTGGCGGGCTGACTGGCGGGCTTTCGCTCAGCCTGGCCCTTCCCGCCGCGGCACAGACCTATCCCGCCAAACCGATCCGCATCGTGGTGCCTTACGTGGCCGGCGGCGGCACTGACACCATCGCCCGTGCCATGGGCGAAAAGCTCAGCAAGCGCCTGGGCCAGCCCGTGGTGGTGGACAACAAGGCGGGCGCCTCGGGCATCATCGGCACCGACGCCGTGGCCAAGGCCGCGCCGGATGGCTACACGCTGTTGATGACCCTGACGCAGTCGGTGCTGACCAACCAATTCCTGTACCAGAAACTGCCCTACGACCCGCGCAAGGACCTGACCATGATCAGCGTGCTGGCCGATGCGCAGCTGGTGCTGGTGGCCCATCCATCGGTGCCGGCGCGCACCGTGCGTGAACTGGGCGAATACGCGCGCAGCCGGCCGGGCAAGCTCAGCTATGCCTCGTGGGGCGTGGGTTCGCTGTCGCACCTGAGCGGCGCCTACTACAGCAAGCTGGTGCACGGCCAGGCCACGCACGTGCCCTACAAGGGCGAGGCGCCGATGGTGCAGGACCTGCTGGGCGGGCAGGTGCAGTTCGGCTTTGCCAGCATCCTGACCGCCAAGCCCTATATCCAGAGCGGCAAGCTCAAGGCGCTGGCGGTGACCGGCACGCAGCGCAGCAGCGCGTTGCCTGACATGCCCACCTTCGCTGAGTCCGGCATGCAGGACAGCGCCTTCAAGACCGTCGGCTGGATCGGCCTGGTGGCGCCGGTGGGCGTGCCCGCGCCGATTCTCGCCAGGCTTGAAGGCGAAGTGCGCGCCATCCTGCAGGCGCCCGACATGCAGGAGCGGCTGGTCGCGCTGGGGCTGCGCACGGTGGGCAGCTCGCCGGCCGAGGCGCAGGCGCTGTATGCGCGCGACTGGCCGGTGCTGAAGACGCTGGTGGCGGATTCGGGCGCGAAGCTCGACTGATTTACACGACTGGTTCCCGATGGCGGGCGGCGCGGCAATTGCCGTGTGCGCCCGCTTTTCTATTTGCACAATGCCGCGCGATGCGCTTTTGGAAATCGAATGGAAACCATTGGTATTCGCATCTGCAATGGCGCGTGAAAACCCGGCGAAAAAGCGGCAGCAGGCCGAATTTGCTTGATGTCCGCTCTTGCCGGACTACCATGAAATTCGCGGCGGGATTATCACTGCGGGGTTTTCGTGATTACGAAAATGAGAGTGGGTCCATCGGTTTTGAGGGGTCGTTGGGGGCAGTCATGAAAAGCGACAAGAAGGTGATCCAGTTGCTCAATGGCCAGCTACGCCATGAGTTGACTGCGATCAACCAGTATTTCCTGCATGCCCGCATGTACCGGCATTGGGGGCTCGGTGCGCTGGGCAAGCACGAGTACGAGGAATCGATCGAGGAAATGAAGCACGCGGACAAGCTGATCGAGCGCATCCTGTTGCTCGATGGCCTGCCCAACCTGCAGGACCTGGACAAGCTGCTGCTCGGCGAGAACACCGAGGAGATGCTCGGCTGCGACCTGAAGCTCGAACAGGTGTCGCAGGCCAGCTGCAAGGAAGCAATCAAGTTTTTCGAGTCGGTCGGCGATTATGTCTCGCGCGAGATCGTGGTCGATATCCTGGCCGACACCGAGGAACATATCGACTGGCTCGAGGCGCAGCTGGAACTGGTGAACAAGGTCGGGCTGCAGAACTACATCCAGTCCGCGATGGGCTAGGGTCCGGTACCGTCTCCTGCAAAGATTTCCATTTCCCGCTACACTGCGGCCCGCAGCACGTAGCGTCGCACAGACGCGGCGTCAGCGGCGGGGTGGCAGAGTGGTGATGCAACGGCCTGCAAAGCCGTACACGACGGTTCGATTCCGTATCCCCGCCTCCAGTTTTTTCTTTGCCCGGCACATGTTGCCGGGCAGTCTTGTGCGCGCCCGCGCAACTTCCCCCAATTTTCATGCGCCTGTCACAGTGACCCGCCATGCACGGCAGCCATGCCGTGGCGCGCGTAATGCCTGCGCTGGCTCGGGCCATTTCGGCCTCGCTGTTCCGTTACTTCCCCAATAGAACAACGCCATCGAATCAGGTAATGTTGCCTGACAGGCCACATGGCCTGCGTGCAACCCGTGCCGCCGGATGGCGGCACAACCATGTCCGGGCTTCCATGGTGTCCCCGTCGCGAGGTGATGTGAAAAAGAGAGGCTCCAGATGATCAAAGACTTGCGGATCCGGGCGGCCGTGCCCTCGGACGCGCCAGCCGTGGGCAGCGTGCTGGAACGCTGCGGCCTGCCCGTGGACGATGTGGCCCGCTTGCTCGAGCATTTCCACGTTGCCATCCTTGGCGCGCAGATCATTGGCTGCGCTGCCGGCGAGCGTTTCGGCGAGACCGTGGTGATCCGCAGTGTTGCCGTATTGCCGGAACACCGCGACCAGGGTGTGGCCACGCATGTGGTGCGCGCCGCGCTGATGCGCGCGCGCGCCAATGGCGCGCGGCGCGCGGTGCTGCTGGCCTCAAGCTGCCCGAGCTATTTCGCGCGCTACGGTTTTACGCTGGTGCCGGCCGCGAAGCTGCCGGCCGAGGTCATGTCATCGAGCGAATTCCACCGCCATACCGATACACCGCCGCTATGCATGTGGTGCGAGCTGGACTGAACCCGCAAGCACCGATGGCACGCCTCAGTGCGCGCCGTCGCAGCGGCTGATCTCCACCGTCACGTGCACCAGTTCCTCATGCACGGATAGTGCCTCGCGCACGCGCTGCGGCGTCAGCACCGGATCGTGCGTGACCAGGCAGGCGATGCAGGCAAACTGCTGCCGGCCCACGCGCCAGACATGCAGGTCGGTCACACGGGTGCGTTCCTCGCCGTTGGCGTCGGCAGGGTCCAGGCCCGCCAGCACCTCGCGCACTTCTTCCACCACCGGGTGGTCCATCTCGCGGTCCAGCAGCACGGCGCCGCTCTGGCGCATCAGGCCGACGGCCCACCTGCCGACCAGCGCGGCGCCCACCAGGCCCATCACCGGATCCAGCCACGCCCAGCCCAGCCACCAGCCGCCGGCCAGCGCGACAAGCGCCAGCACCGAGGTTGCGGCGTCGGCCAGCACATGCACGTAGGCGGCGCGCAGGTTGATGTCGTGGTGGTGGCCGTGGCCGTGATCATGGTCATGGCCGTGGTGATGGTGGCCATGGTCGTGTCCGTGGTCGTGCCCGTGCGCATGGCCGCCCAGGATCAGCGCGCAGCCCAGGTTGACCAGCAGGCCGAGCGCGGTCACGGCCATGGCCTCGCGATAGTGGATGTCCTGCGGGCTGAACAGCCGCTCGACCGAGCCGGCCGCCATCAGCGCCGCGATGCCAAGCAGGAACACCGCGCTGGCAAAGCCGGCCAGCACTTCGATCTTCCACGTGCCGAAGGCAAAGCGCCGGTCGCCGGCATAGCGGCGCGCGGCGGCGTATGCGAAGGCCGACAGGCCGATGGCCAGGGCGTGCGAGCTCATGTGCCAGCCATCGGCCAGCAGCGCCATCGAGTTGAACCCAAGGCCGGCGGCGATCTCCACCACCATGGTGGCGGCGGTGATTGCCATCACCAGGCGCGTGCCGCGTTCGGCGGCGCGGTTGCCGGCGTCGAAGGCGTGGGTGTGGGTCCAGGCGGACAGGTCGTGGCTATGCATGGCCGGGTTCTGCTGAGCGCTTGAGAGCTGAAAATCCTCACCCCGCGTGGGGTAATGCAGTCACAAGGGTAGCAGAGCCCCGGCGCTTCGGCGGCCGCGTCCCTGACGGTTGCAGGGACAGCTGGCGCGTATTTTGTGTGCTCCCCGCGATACAAATAGCCCCTGATTGTCCGCGGGAATTCCATGCGAGTCTTACATACATTCATGAATGGATGTATCATCCAACGAAGAATTCACACTGTCTTAACGATTTTGTTGTCCATTCCGAGATGAGTTATCGATTTATCGCTATCTGCCTGACCGCCTGGCTGGGCCTCTGCGCCACCGCGGGCTGGTTCGTCGAGCGCCTCTGGAGCTGACCCCTGCGTCCTGCGCGGATGCTAGGCCGCGCGCGGCGCCTGCGCCAACCGGTCAAAGAACTGCCATAGCTGTGGGGCATCGCCGGTGGCCACGTTGAAGCGGATCCACGGCGAATCGGTCTCGTCCGGCTCGAAATACGACCCTGGCGCCAGCCAGATGCCATGCTCCAGCGCCAGCGTGGCCAGGCGGTTGCCGTGAAGCGGCTCGCCCCGGCGGCTGGCCTGCAGCCGCGCCTGTGCCGCCTCGTTCAGGCGTGCCCAGGCGAACATCCCGCCCTCCGGGCGCAGTAGCACCTCAAGCCCGTGGGCTTCCATCTTTTCCGTGACGCGATCCTGCTGCGCGCGCAGCCGCTCGGCCAGCGCCGCCACGTGGCGGCCATAGTGGCCGCTGGTCAGCACCGAGTAGACCAGCCGCTCGGTGACTTCCGATGAGGTCAGGCCGACCGCCATCTTGGTGCGCGCGAAGGCCTTGGCCAGGTCGGGGCTGGCGGCCAGATAGCCGACCCGCAGCGACGGCGTGATGGTCTTGGAAAAGCCATTGATATAGACCACCTGCGACAGCCCGTCCATGGCCGCCAGCATCGGCGAGCCGGCCGGCGCCAGCTCGCGGTAGATATCGTCCTCCACCACCAGCAGCCGGTGCTGCTCGGCAAGCTGCAGCACGCGGAAGGCGTTCATGCTGCTCAGGCTGGCGCCGGTCGGGTTCTGCAGCACGGTATTGATAAAGAGCGCGCGCGGGGCGTGGGCGCGGATGGCATCGTCCAGCGCGTCGGTATCCAGCCCCGCCGCCGAGCGCGGCACGCCCACCACGCGCAGCCCCGCCAGCCGCAGGATCTGCAAGAGGTTGCAGTAGCAGGGCGATTCCACCAGCACCGTATCGCCGGCACGCAGCAGCGTGCGCACCACCAGGTCCAGCGCCTGCGTGGCGCCCTGCGTCAGTACCACCTGCTGCGCCTGCAGCGGGATGCCGTACTGGCCCAGGCCGGCGGCGATATGCTCGCGCAGCGGCGCAAAGCCGTACGGATGGCCGTAGCCAGACAGCTGCGCCGCCGGCACGCGCGCCGAGGCGCGCATGGCCTGGTGCAGCCCTTCCTCGTTGAGCCAGTCGCCGGGCAGCCAGCCGGCGCCGGCCTTGATCGGCACCGAGTGGTCGGCGAACACATCCGACAGCAGCCACGCCGCGTTCAGTCCCGGCGCCTCCCAGTGCGGTGCGCGCGCGCGCCCGGCCGGGGCATGGCGGTGCGCCACGGTATAGCCCGAGCCCGGGCGCGCTGCCAGGTAGCCCAGCGCGGTCAGCCGGCCGTAGGCCTCGGCCACGGTAAAGGTGCTGACGTGGTGGTGCTGCGCAAAGCGGCGCACCGAGGGCAGGGCGGTGCCGGCGCGCAGCGCGCGCTGCTCAACCAGTGCGGCGATGCCGGCGACGATCTGCTCGGTCAGGGTGTCGCCGTCGCGGCGGCTGCGGGTCAGGTTCAGGGTCAGCATCAGGCACTCGGGCAGGCGTGAACCTGTACAGTTTAGCGGCTGGAGGCAGGCCAGGCTGCGGTGGCATTCCGCAAAGCGAAATTTGCCGCAGTGCAGCGTGGGATGACACCCCGCAGTCCAGCGCGGGTCGTGGCACGGGGGCGGGCTGGCGGGACCCCGATGGCGCTTGCCTGTACGGTTTGGCATGTTCAAACTGCACGGTAAGGCAGCCTTGTCCGGACTGTATATTTTGTCGGCCAGACGCCGCCGGTAGAGTGGCCCTCATTGCCGACGCGCTGCCAGCCAGCGTGCTACCCGCCAATCCGACCCGATTCCCCCTAGGAGGACGTATGGACGCCGCCAAGACCGTGATTCCCGATCTCGATGCCCTGTGGATGCCCTTCACCGCCAACCGCCAGTACAAGGCGGCGCCGCGCCTGCTGGCGTCGGCCAGCGGCATGTACTACACCACCCACGACGGCCGCCAGATCATGGATGGTTGCGCCGGCCTGTGGTGCGTGGCCGCCGGCCACTGCCGCAAGGAAATCTCGGAGGCCGTGGCGCGCCAGGCCGCCACGCTGGACTATGCGCCGCCGTTCCAGATGGGCCATCCGCTGTCGTTCGAGGCCGCCACCAAGGTGGCCGCGATCATGCCCCAGGGCCTGGACCGCATCTTCTTCACCAACTCGGGCTCGGAGTCGGTCGACACCGCGCTGAAGATCGCGCTGGCCTATCACCGTGCACGCGGCGAAGGCCAGCGCACGCGCTTTATCGGCCGCGAGCGCGGCTACCACGGCGTGGGCTTCGGCGGCATGGCGGTGGGCGGCATTGGCCCCAACCGCAAGGCGTTCTCGGCCAACCTGATGCCGGGCACCGACCACCTGCCGGCCACGCTGAATATCGCCGAGGCAGCCTTCTCCAAGGGCCAGCCGCAATGGGGCGCGCACCTGGCCGATGAGCTGGAGCGCATCCTGGCGCTGCACGACCCGTCCAACGTTGCCGCCGTGATCGTCGAGCCGCTGGCCGGCTCCGCCGGCGTGCTGGTGCCGCCGGTCGGCTACCTGGAAAAGCTGCGTGAAATCACCAGCAAGCACGGCATCCTGCTGATCTTCGACGAGGTCATCACCGCCTTCGGCCGCCTGGGCGCCGCCACCGCGGCCGAGCGCTTCAAGGTTACGCCGGACCTGATCACCATGGCCAAGGCGATCAACAACGCCGCGGTGCCGATGGGCGCCGTCGCCGTGCGCCGCGAAGTGCATGACACCGTGGTCAATTCGGCCGCGCCGGGCGCGATCGAGCTGCTGCATGGCTACACCTACTCCGGCCACCCGCTGGCCGCGGCTGCCGCCATTGCCACGCTCGACCTGTACCAGCGCGAAAACCTGTTCGGCCGCGCCGCCGAACTGGCGCCGGTGTTCGAAGCCGCGGTGCACGGCGTACGCAGCGCGCCGCACGTGAAGGACATCCGCAACTATGGCCTGGTCGCCGGCATCGAGCTGGAGCCGCGTCCCGGCCAGCCCGGCGCGCGCGCGTATGAGGCCTTCCTGAAGTGCCTGGAACTCGGCGTGCTGGTGCGCTACACCGGCGACATCCTGGCGTTCTCGCCGCCGCTGATCATCTCTGAAGCCCAGATCGGCGAAATGTTCGATACGGTGAAGAAGGCGCTGCAGGACATCAAGTAAGCGGCGCGCGCCACATCGCATTGCCGCCGGACCTGCGGGTCCGGCCTCCCTGACTGCACGCCGGGGCGCGCGCTGACTTGCGTGCCGCGGCAATCGAAGGAAATCCCAAGTGAGCATCGCAGAAAACCGGCAACTGGCCGAGATCCACCATTTCATCGGCGGCGCCGTGCGCCGCGCCGGCGGCCAACGCCTGGCGGACGTGTTCAATCCCGCCACCGGCGAGGTCGCGGCACGCGTGGCGCTCGGCACCACGCAGGACGTGGCCGATGCCGTCGCCGCCGCCCAGGCCGCATTCCCGGCCTGGGCCGACACCCCGCCGCTGCGCCGCGCGCGCATCCTGTTCAAGTTCAAGGAACTGCTCGACCAGCACCACGACGACCTGGCCGCGCTGATCACGCGCGAGCACGGCAAGGTGTTCTCGGACGCCAAGGGCGAAGTCACGCGCGGCATCGAGGTGGTGGAATTTGCCTGCGGCATCCCCAACCTGCTCAAGACCGATTTCACCGACAACATCGGCGGCGGCATCGACAACTGGAACCTGCGCCAGCCGCTGGGCGTGGTGGCTGGCATCACGCCGTTCAACTTCCCGGTGATGGTGCCGATGTGGATGTTCCCGGTGGCGCTGGCGTGTGGCAATACCTTCGTGCTGAAGCCGTCGGAGCGCGATCCGTCGCCGAGCCTGCTGATTGCCGACCTGCTGCGCCAGGCTGGCTTACCCGATGGCGTGTTCAATGTCGTGCAGGGCGACAAGGAAGCCGTAGACGCGCTGCTCGCGCATCCGGACGTCCAGGCGCTGTCGTTCGTTGGCTCGACGCCGATCGCCGAATACATCTACACGGAAGGGACCAAGCACGGCAAGCGCGTGCAGGCGCTGGGCGGTGCCAAGAACCACCTGGTGGTGATGCCGGATGCCGATCTCGACCAGGCGGTCGATGCGCTGATCGGTGCCGCGTATGGTTCTGCCGGCGAGCGCTGCATGGCGATCTCGGTAGCCGTAGCGGTGGGCGACGTCGCCGACAAGCTCGTGCCGCGGCTCGCCGAACGCGCCAGCTCGCTGAAGATCCGCAACGGCATGGAGTCCGACGCCGAAATGGGTCCGCTGGTAACTGCAGCGCACAAGGCGAAGGTGGAGGGCTATATCGCCAAGGGCGTGGAAGAGGGCGCGACGCTGGTCACCGATGGCCGCGGCCACAAGGTCGATGGCCATGAGAACGGCTTCTATGTCGGCGGCACGCTGTTCGACAACGTCAAGCCGGACATGGCGATCTACAAGGAAGAGATCTTCGGCCCGGTGCTGTCGGTGGTGCGCGTGCATGACTTTGCCGAAGCGGTGTCGCTGATCAATGCGCACGAGTACGGCAACGGCGTGTCGTGCTACACCAGCGACGGCGGCATTGCGCGCGCGTTCGCGCGGCAGATCCAGGTGGGCATGGTCGGCATCAATGTGCCGATCCCGGTGCCGATGGCCTGGCACTCTTTTGGCGGGTGGAAGCGCTCGCTGTTCGGTGACCACCATGCCTATGGCGAAGAGGGCGTGCGCTTCTACACGCGCTACAAGAGCGTGATGCAGCGTTGGCCGGATTCGATCGCCAAGGGCGCTGAGTTCACCATGCCGGTGGCTAAGTAGGTTGTTGTGCCTATCGGGCGGGGACCGGTTGACGGTCCCCGCTCCGTTCAGGCGCCAGCGGCCGCTTGTTTCACGCCTGAGTGCGGCTATTCCGCGCTGCGCGTGCTGGCCTGCCGGTAGGCGCTCGGCGTGCCGGCTTCTCCCTTGTTCCAGCAGGCGCGGAAGGCCTGCACGCTGGCGAAGCCGCTCTTCAACGCGATCGCTTCCACCGGCAGCGTCGATGCGGCCAGCAGCTTGCGCGCGCGTGCCATGCGCAGGGTAAGCTGGTATTGCTTCGGCGTGAGGCCGGTTTCCTCATGGAACAGGCGCGACAGGTGCCTGACGCTGACCGCGAAGCGCTGCGCAAAGCGCGGGTCAGCGACGTTGGCTTCCAGGTCGCGCGAGATCGCATCCTGCACTGCATGCACCAGCGGGTTGCCGTGCGAGCGTGCGCTGAACTGCGGATCAAGCTGCGGATCGGCGCCGAAGCGCCGGAACGGCACTACGTTATCGCGCGCCACCGCAATCGCGGCCTCGTCGCCGCAGGCGTTGGCCACCAGCCGCAGCGCCAGGTCGATACCGGAGGCCACGCCGGCCGAGGTCCAGACATTGCCGTCGCGGACGAACACCCGGTTGTCGATCACCGAGGCATCCGGATGGCGCGCGCGCAGGCGCTTGATATGTGCATGGTGTGTCGTGCACAGGCGCCCGTCGAGCAGGCCCGCTGCGCCGAGCAGGAAGGCGCCGGTGCAGACTGCGGCCACCTGCACCCCGCCATTCCTGCCCTCACCAAAGCTTTCCCTCAACCATGCCGCGCTATCGTGCCACGCAGGCGATCTCGTCAATGTGTCCAGAAGTTTGCTGCCAACGGCAATCACCACATCGCCGGCTTCGAGCCGGGCGGGCAGGCGTTCAACGCGGCCAAGCGCCGGACCCTGGAAGGACGTGACGCTGGAATGCGGGCCGACGCAACGCACAGTGAGTGGCGCAAGCCCAAGTTCGGCCACACTCGACAGGATCTGTAGCGGCCCGCCGAGGTCGAGCATGTGGACATTGGGCAGCACCAGGAAATAGGCGGTAGTCATCACCAGTGTGGAGATCGCGAGGACGATGCCGGCATTCTCGCGCGAATGACAGGCTTTGTATCGCCGATGGCCGAAAATTTGCTTTTCTGGTCCATGGCGTTGCCCCGGCAGGCGGCCGGCTTTCCTTAGCATGGTCAACGAACCCCTGCCAAAGAGAGATCGCCATGCACCGCACCCGCCTGCCCGCCGTCACCGTGGTCCTGGTCGCCATCGGCTTTGCCGTGATGTTCGTGTCGACCGCGGTGAAGGGCCTCTACCAGGTGTACTTCGTCGACCTCGCCACGCACTTCGGGCAGGGCCGTGCGCAGTTTGCCTGGTCCGGCAGTGTCTTTATGCTGGCCACCGGGCTGATGTCGCCGGTGGTCGGCGCGCTCAGCGATCGCGTCGGCCCGCTGCGCACCGCGGCCGCCGGTGCGCTGGCGGCAGGCATTGCGCTGGGCAGCGCGGCGCTGTGGCCGGGATCGCTGACGTTCTTCGTGCTGATGTTCGGCCTTGCCGGCGCGTTCGGGTTGGCGGCCATGACTTTTGTGCCGATGGGCATCCTGGTGGACCGGCTGTTCGAGGAACGCAGGAAGGGGCTGGCCTATGCGGTGGTTACCAACGGCACCGCGATCGGCTTTGTCGTGCTGTCGCCGCTGTGGATCTGGCTGCAGCCGCAGGCGGGCTGGATCACGGCGTTCGGCGTGGCGGGTGCGGTGTTTGCGTTGCCGGTGGCCGGCGCCTTGTGGCTGGCTTCGCGCTGGGAGCCGGCGTCCGCACCGGCGCCACGCACGACCGAGGCCGACCTCCCGGCATGGACGGTGGTGCGGCATGACCCGGTGTTCTATGCGCTGGCAGCCGGCTTCTTCGGCTGCGGCGCCACCATGGCCTTTATCGACGTGCACCTGATCGCGTACTGGCAGGGGCAGGGCGTGCCGCGGCTGGCGATGGGCTATGCGATGAGCACGCTCGGCGCGCTGGAGCTGGCCAGCGGCCTGGTCTCCGGCGCGCTGGCGCTGCGCTGGGATAAGCACCGGCTGCTGGCCGCGTTCTACGCGCTGCGCTCGGCATCGATGCTGTTGCTGCTGGTGCCGGGCCTGGGCGTGCTGCCGTTTGCGGTCGGCTTTGGCGCCAGTTACCTGGGCACGGTGATCCTGACCTCGATGTTCTGCTTCGAGCGCTACGTCAGCCGGATCAAGGGCAAGGTGTTCGGCCTGCTGTTCCTGGGGCACCAGCTGGGCGCCTTCCTGACGGTGCAGCTGGGGGCGTGGTCGTTCGATGCCACACGCAGCTACCAGCACAGCATCACGGCGCTGGTGGCGGTGACGCTGTGCTCCGCCGCGTGCTCGTGGTTTGGCCTGCGCCGCGCGGGACCGTTGCCGGCACTGGCCAAGGGCCCGGCGCACGCCGCGGCGCCCGAGGCTGCCAGCCGCTGAAGTGCTGATGCTGCCGCGGCTCCTGCTTGCCTGCGCGGCCCTTGCTCCGCTGGGTCTGGCGGCCTGGGCGATGGCGTGGGCGCTGCGCGCAAGGATTGCCGCGCTGGCGGCACAGGCCCTTGCCGGCGCCGCACTGCTGGCGCTCGATCCGCTTGCCGCCGCACTGGCGCGCGTGGACGGCATCCTGTCGGCGCCCGGCTGCGGCGGCTGACATGCTCCTTCTGTCGTTTTGCCTGCGGTCAGTGCCGGCCAGCCCGGCCTTTCCTATCATTCGATGACGTGCCTGCCCCGCGCGGGGCGCGCAATGTGACGCCTTCGCGCCGCCGCGGGCGTAAACTACCGCCCTTTTTCCGGGCCGCCGCCTTGCCGCCTCGTGCCCGGCCATAGTTGCAGGGAGTCTGAATGAGCTTGTTCCGAACCAAGGACATCGACGCGATGCTGGCCGTCGCGCGCGATGACGGCCTGAAGAAGGTGCTGGGTCCGATCGACCTGGTGATGATGGGCATCGGCGCCATCATCGGCACCGGCATTTTCGTGCTGACCGGCACCGGCGCGCTGACCGCGGGGCCGGCGCTGACGGTGTCGTTCGTGATCGCGGCGCTGGCCTGCGGCTTTGCCGCGCTGTGCTACGCGGAGTTCGCCTCGGCGATCCCGGTGTCGGGATCGATCTATACCTACAGCTACGCCACGCTGGGCGAGATCGTCGCGTGGATGATCGGCTGGGACCTGCTGCTGGAATACGGGCTGGCCACGTCCGCCGTGTCGGTGGGATGGTCGGGCTACTTCCAGTCGCTGATGGCGGGCTTCGGGCTGAAGCTGCCGGCGGTGCTGAGCGCGGCGCCAGGGTCCGTGCCGGGGGTGAAGACCATGCTGAACCTGCCGGCGTGCCTGATCATGCTGGCCATCACCTGGGTGGTGTCATATGGCGTGCGCGAATCCACGCGCATCAACAACCTGATGGTGGCGGTCAAGATCGGCGTGGTGCTGCTGTTTATCGCGGTGGGCGTGTGGCATGTGCAGCCGGCCAACTGGCAGCCGTTTGCGCCATTCGGCTTTGCCGGCATCTTCAATGCGGCGGCGCTGGTGTTCTTTGCCTTTATCGGCTTCGACGCGGTGACCTCGGCCGCGGAAGAGGTGCGCAACCCGCGCCGCGACCTGCCGATCGGCATTATCGGTTCGCTGGCGGTGTGCACGGTGCTGTATGTGGTGGTGGCCGCCATCATGACCGGCATCGTGCCGTTCGCGAAGTTTGCCGGCGTGGACCACCCGGTCTCGCTGGCGCTGCAGTTCGCGGGCCAGAACTGGGTGGCCGGCTTTGTCGACCTGGGCGCGATCCTGGGCATGACCACGGTGATCCTGGTGATGACCTACGGCCAGACCCGCGTGATCTTTGCGATGTCGCGCGACGGCCTGCTGCCCGAGCGGTTGTCTTCCGTGCACCCGGTGCATGCCACGCCGTATTTCGCCACCTGGACCGTGGGCATCGTGTTTGCCGCGATTGCCGCCTTCGTGCCGCTGAACGTGCTGGCCGAGCTGATCAATATCGGCACGCTGGCGGCCTTTACGCTGATCTCGGTGGCGGTGCTGGTGCTGCGCAAGACCCGGCCCGAACTGCCGCGCGCGTTCCGCTGCCCGGGCGTGCCGGTGGTGCCGCTGCTGTCGATCGGCTTCTGCCTGTTCCTGATGGCGCACCTGCAGGCGCTGACCTGGATCGCCTTCCTGGTGTGGCTGGCGGTGGGGCTGGTGATCTACTTCGGCTACGCGCGGCGCAATGCCGTGCTGCATAACCACGGCGGCTGAGCGCCTTCAGCTGCCGCGCCCGGCCGCGGCCTTCATGAAGGCCACCGCGCGCGGCTCGTTGGCATAGGCGGCGTTGATCCGGATCCATGCCGAAGTCTCGCCGCCCGGGCGGAAGTAGTTGCCCGGCGCCAGCGTCACGCCGTATGCCTCGCCCAGCGTCACCAGTTCGCGCGAATCCTCGATGCCGGGCGGGCGCGCCCACAGGAAGTTGCCGCCGGACGGCTGGCAGAACACCTCCCAGCCGTTGCCGGTCAGCTGCCGCACGGCATTGGCCGAGGCCTCGCGCACGCGCAGGCGCAGCCGCTCCACATACTTGCGGTAGCCGCCGCGTTCCAGCAGCGCCGCCGTCACCGCCTCGGCGAAGTGCGAGCCGGCCACGCTGGTCAGCACCTTCACATCGACCAGGTCCTTGACCAGCGCCTTGTCGGCCACCAGGTAGCCGACCCGCAGCGAGGCCGACACCGTCTTGGAAAAGCCGCCGATGTAGATCACGTGCTCAAGCTGATCCAGCGTGGCCAGCCGGTCGGTGAAGTGGGTCTGGAAGTCCGAGAAGATATCGTCCTCGACAAAGCGGAAGCCATGCCGGCGCGCCAGCTCCAGCAGCCGGAACGCCACCGGCGGCGCCAGCGTCGACCCGGTCGGGTTCTGCAGCACGCTGTTGGTGAAGAACAGCTTGGGCTTGTGCTGGCGCAGCAGCGCCTCGGTGGCGTCCGGGTCGGGGCCGTTGGCCGTGTGCGGCACGCCCACCAGCTGCACCCCGTGCAGCCGCAGCAGGCCGAACAGGTTGTAGTAGCCGGGATCTTCCACGAACACCGTATCGCCGGGCTTGAGCAGGTGGCGCACCACCAGGTCCAGCGCCTGGCTGGCACCGGTGGTGATCAGCACTTGCGGCAGTTCGGCGGCGATGCCCAGCTGGCGCACGCGCAGCAACACCTGGCGGCGCAGTTCCGGATGCCCCATCGGCGTGGCGTAGTGGATCACGCTGTCGATCTCGTTGCGCGAGATCGCGCGGATCGCCTGCGTCAGCCCCTCAACGTCGCGCCAGGTTTCGGGCACGAAGCCGCCGGCCAGCTTGAGCGTGCCGCTGGGGTGGTTGAACTGCTCGAGGATGTGGTCGGAAAGATCCTCGGCCAGGCTCGGATCCGACCAGCCGCACGCTGAGCGCCCCGCCAGCGGACTGTCCGCCACGTAGAAGCCCGAACCCTGGCGCGAATCCAGCAGCCCCTGCGATACCAGCCGGTCATAGGCTTCGATCACCGGGAAGCGGCTGATGCCGTTCGCGGCTGCCAGCTGACGGATCGACGGCAGCTTTGCGCCGGGCCGGGCCTCGCGGTTGCCGATCCACGACTTCACGCCGTTGACGATCTGATCGGTCAGTGGAATTCCGGTAGAAGCATCTAAGATTAGTTTCATAAGGCAGGGCAGCCGGGGGAAACCGGAGGACGCAACTGTCAGGGAAAACTACTGAACAGTTCATCGAAAACTGTTCACAACTGTACATGGGATTGTAGTGAGGGATGCGAATAATGGAAGCGTGGCGGAGAAAGGCGCCGGCTCCTGTGGTCATTCGGCATCCAGGAGTCGGCACCGGACCAGACCGCCGGGCTGATGAGGAGTGCGACATGCGCGAACTACGGACTTTCGAACTGGACGAGCCCGGACAGCCAGTGAGCTGGCGCGCCGGTTACGGGCAGACCGTCTGCGCGGCGGCGGGCAAGCTGTGGGTGACGGTGGAAGGCAATCCCACTGACATCTGGCTGGAGCCGGGCGCCGAACTGCCATTGCCGGAGGGCTACCGGGTGTGGCTGTCGGGCGATGGCGCGGGCGCGCGCTTCACGCTGGCACAGGTGCCGGCGCCGTGGTCGCTGCGGCGGCTGGCGGCGTGGCTGCGGGCGATGCGGCACCGGGTGGAGGAGCACAGCACCGATGCGTTCGGGGAGTGCCCGAGGATCTGGGCCTGAGCGGCCACTCACGCTTTGCCGGAACGGCCACCTGCGGGTGGCCTTTTGTTTGCCCGGGGCTTGCGCGGCGCCTGCCGCGGGCGCCTACTCTATAAGGACTGCCCCGCCCCACGCACGCCGGTATCGGGGTTCCGCCCCATTGCTTTACGTTAACGTCAACTTCATATAATCGATCGGCCCCGACCCGGGGGGCAGCCCGCGCATTTGCAGCCAGGCCGGCACAGAACGGCACTTCCGGCGCACGCCGCGGCAGCAGCCAACACCAGAAACGGTGGAGACAATGACCGACCTTTCCGATGTGCATGATGTGCGCCGCGGTGCGCCCCAGCCCAAGCCCACCGCGCAAGGCCGCGGTCCGGTCAACAAGGTGCGCTTTGTCACGGCGGCGTCGCTGTTCGATGGCCATGACGCCTCGATCAACATCATGCGCCGCATCCTGCAGTCGCATGGCTGCGAGGTGGTCCACCTCGGCCACAACCGCTCGGTCGAGGAAGTGGTGACGGCGGCGCTGCAGGAAGACGCGCAGGGCATCGCGATTTCCAGCTACCAGGGGGGACATGTCGAGTTCTTCAAGTACATGGTCGACCTGCTGCGCGAGAAGGGCGGCGAGCACATTCAGGTCTTTGGCGGCGGCGGCGGCGTGATCGTGCCGGACGAGATCCGCGAGCTGCAGGCCTACGGCGTGGCGCGCATCTTCAGCCCCGAGGACGGCCAGCGCATGGGGCTGGCCGGCATGATTGCCGACATGGTGCAGCGCTGCGACATCGACCTGTCGCGCTATGCGCCGGCCACGTTGGAACCCGTTGCCGGTGGCGACCGCCGCGCGCTGGCCCAGTTGATCACCGCGCTGGAGAACGGCAAGGCCGATCCCGCGCTGGTGGACGCGATGCATGCGCAGGCAAAGCAGGCATCGATTCCGGTGCTCGGCATCACCGGCACCGGCGGCGCCGGCAAGTCGTCACTGACCGACGAACTGATCCGCCGCTTCCGGCTGGACCAGCAGGATGCGCTCTCCATCGCCGTGATCTCGATCGACCCGTCGCGGCGCAAGTCTGGCGGCGCGCTGCTGGGCGACCGCATCCGCATGAACGCGATCAACCACCCGAACATCTTCATGCGCTCGATGGCGACGCGCGAGGCGGGCTCGGAGATCTCGCAGGCGCTGCCGGACGTGATCGCCGCGTGCAAGGTGGCCGGTTTCGACCTGGTGATCGTCGAGACCTCGGGCATCGGTCAGGGCGATGCAGCCATCGTGCCGCACGTGGACCTGTCGCTCTATGTGATGACGCCCGAGTTCGGCGCGGCCAGCCAGCTTGAGAAGATCGACATGCTGGACTTTGCCGACTTCGTCGCCATCAACAAGTTCGACCGCAAGGGCGCGCAGGACGCGTGGCGCGATGTGGCCAAGCAGGTGCAGCGCAACCGCGAGCAATGGCATGGCAAGGCCGAAGACATGCCGGTCTACGGCACGCAGGCGTCGCGCTTCAATGACGATGGCGTGACCATGCTGTACCAGGGACTGCGCGCGGCGCTGGCCGAACGCGGCCTGAAGCTGCAGCCGGGCGTGCTGCCGGCGCAGGCGGGGCGCATCTCCACCGGCCAGAATGTGATCGTGCCGCCGGCGCGCAGCCGCTACCTGGCGGAACTGGCAGACACGGTGCGCGGCTACCACCGCCGCGTGATGGAGCAGAGCCGCATTGCACGCGAGCGCCAGCAACTGCGTGAATCGAGCCGCATGCTGCAGGCCGCGCAAGGCGATGGCGCGGCGCTGGACGTGCTGGCCGCCGAGCGCGACAACGCCCTCGGCCAGGTCGAGCGCAAGCTGCTGGCGATGTGGCCGCAGATGCGCGAAGCCTACAGCGGCGACGAGTACGTAGTGAAGATCCGCGACCGGGAGATCCGTACCGGGCTGGTTACGACCACGCTGTCCGGCACCAAGGTGCGCAAGGTGGTGCTGCCGCGCTTCGAGGACGACGGCGAGGTGCTGAAGTGGCTGATGCGCGAGAACGTGCCCGGCAGCTTTCCCTACACCGCCGGCGTGTTCGCCTTCAAGCGCGAGAACGAGGATCCCACGCGCATGTTCGCCGGCGAGGGCGATGCCTTCCGCACCAACCGCCGCTTCAAGCTGGTGTCCGAAGGCATGGATGCCAAGCGCCTGTCGACCGCGTTCGACTCGGTCACGCTGTATGGCGAAGACCCGCACGTGCGCCCCGACATCTACGGCAAGGTCGGGAACTCGGGCGTGTCGATCGCCACGCTCGACGACCTGAAGGTGCTGTACGACGGCTTCGACCTGACCAGCCCGAGCACCTCGGTGTCGATGACCATCAACGGCCCGGCCCCGACCATCCTGGCGATGTTCATGAACACCGCCATCGACCAGCAGCTCGACAAGTTCCGCGCCGACAACCAGCGCGAGCCCACCGCCGACGAGGAAGCCAAGATCCGCGCCTGGGTGCTGCAGAACGTGCGCGGCACGGTGCAGGCCGACATCCTCAAGGAAGACCAGGGCCAGAACACCTGCATCTTCTCCACCGAGTTCTCGCTCAAGGTGATGGGCGATATCCAGGAGTACTTTGTCCACCACCAGGTGCGCAACTTCTACTCAGTGTCGATCTCCGGCTACCACATCGCCGAGGCCGGCGCGAACCCGATCTCGCAGTTGGCGTTCACGCTGTCCAACGGCTTCACCTATGTGGAGGCGTACCTGGCCCGTGGCATGCATATCGATGATTTCGCGCCCAACCTGTCGTTCTTCTTCTCCAACGGCATGGACCCGGAGTACAGCGTGCTGGGCCGCGTGGCGCGCCGCATCTGGGCCGTGACCATGCGCGACAAGTACGGCGCCAATGAGCGCAGCCAGAAGCTCAAGTACCACATCCAGACCTCGGGCCGCTCGCTGCATGCGCAGGAGATCGACTTCAACGATATCCGCACCACGCTGCAGGCGCTGATCGCGATCTACGACAACTGCAATTCGCTGCACACCAACGCCTACGACGAGGCCATCACCACGCCCACCGGCGAGTCGGTGCGCCGCGCGCTGGCGATCCAGCTGATCATCAACCGCGAGTGGGGCGTGGCCAAGTGCGAGAACCCCAACCAGGGCAGCTTCCTAATCGAAGAGCTGACCGACCTGGTGGAAGAGGCGGTGCTGCAGGAGTTCGAGCGCATCGCCGAGCGCGGCGGCGTGCTCGGTGCGATGGAGACCGGCTACCAGCGCGGCAAGATCCAGGAAGAGTCGCTCTACTACGAGCAGCTCAAGCACGACGGCACGCTGCCCATCATCGGCGTGAACACGTTCCGCAATCCGGACGGCGACCCGACCCCGCAGAAGCTGGAACTGGCGCGCTCCAGCGAGGCCGAGAAGCAGAGCCAGCTCGACCGCCTGCAGGCGTTCCAGCAGGCCCATGCGGCCGAGGCCCCGGCCATGCTGGCGCAGTTGCGCCAGGCGGTGATCGACAACCAGAACGTGTTTGCGGTGCTGATGGACGCGGTGCGGGTTTGCTCGCTGGGGCAGATCACGCACGCGCTGTTCGAGGTGGGCGGGCAGTACCGGCGCAATATGTAGACCCGGCGGCACCGCGCAGCAAGCAGTGCCCGATTACCGCGCAGGGCGGCCGCAGTGAAGGGCCGCCCTGCGTTACACTCGAAGGCTGCGCCGGCGGCCGCGCCACGGCAAACGTATTCGAGACAACAGCAAGCCAGAGACCATGAACACCCAGTACAACCCGACCAATATCTTCGCGAAGATCCTGCGCGGCGAGCTGCCGTGCATCAAGGTCTACGAGGACGACGACACCATCGCCTTCATGGACATCATGCCGCAGGCCGACGGCCATACGCTGGTGGTGCCCAAGGAAGCCGCGGTCAACCTGTTCGACCTGTCCGAGCAGGGCGCGCAGGCCGCCATCGTTGCCACGCAGCGGGTGGCGCGCGCGGTGCGCGCGGCGTTTGCGCCCGACGGCATCTCCATCGGCCAGTTCAACGGCGCGGCCGCGGGCCAGACCGTGCCGCACGTGCATTTCCATATCGTGCCGCGCTATGCCGACAGCGCGCTGCGCGGCCACGCGCGCGAGATGCAGGACCCGGAACAGCTCAAGGGCCATGCCGAGCGCATCATTGCCGCGCTGCGCGAGCAGGGCGCCTGAACCGATTTATCAGCAATCCAACCAAGCAGAGGAAGACAAGATGAGCATCAGGACAGTGGGCATCGTCGGTGCCGGCACCATGGGCAATGGCATCGCCCAGGCCTGCGCAGTGGTAGGTCTCAACGTGGTGATGGTCGACATCAGCGATGCCGCCGTGCAGAAGGGTGTTGCCACCGTGGCGGGCAGCCTGGACCGGCTGATCAAGAAGGAAAAGCTGACCGAGGCCGACAAGGCCAGCGCGCTGGCGCGCATCAAGGGCAGCACCTCGTATGACGATCTCAAGGCCACCGATATCGTGATCGAGGCCGCTACCGAGAACTACGACCTGAAGGTCAAGATCCTCAAGCAGATCGACAGCATCGTCGGCGAGAACGTGATCATCGCGTCCAACACCTCGTCGATCTCGATCACCAAGCTGGCTGCCGTGACCTCGCGCGCCGACCGCTTTATCGGCATGCACTTCTTCAACCCGGTGCCGGTGATGGCGCTGGTGGAACTGATCCGCGGCCTGCAGACCAGCGACACCACCCACGCCGCCGTCGAGGCCCTGTCGAAGCAGCTCGGCAAGTACCCGATCACGGTCAAGAACAGCCCGGGCTTCGTCGTCAACCGCATCCTGTGCCCGATGATCAACGAGGCCTTCTGCGTGCTGGGCGAAGGCCTGGCCTCTCCGGAAGAGATCGACGAAGGCATGAAGCTGGGCTGCAACCACCCGATCGGGCCGCTGGCGCTGGCCGACATGATCGGCCTGGACACCATGCTGGCCGTGATGGAGGTGCTATACACGGAGTTTGCCGATCCGAAGTACCGCCCGGCGATGCTGATGCGTGAGATGGTGGCCGCCGGCTACCTCGGCCGCAAGACCGGTCGCGGCGTGTACGTCTATAGCAAGTAAGCTGCCCGGCACTTGCCGCGTGGCACGGCGGCCGCCTGCGGGCGGCCGCCGCTTTTTCCAGTGCCGGTTCCGGTCGCCGCCAAATCCCGCTTACACGGCGTTATATGCCGAAACACTCCGCCGCATCCGGTAACAGGAATGCGCGGTAAAGTGCACCCTTCCGTTTACGACAAGACAAGGTCCATGGCTCACCCGATTCTCTTTGCTGCGCTGCTCGCGGGCGCAATGTCCCTGCTGGCGGCCCGTTCGGCGATGGCTCATGTGGATGTGGGCGTGCAGGTCGGCGCGCCGGTCTATGTGGCCCCGGCCCCTGTGTATGTGGCGCCCCCGCCGCCCGTGGTCTATGCGCCGCGCTATCACGGCTGGCATGGCGACCGCTATTGGGACGGACGCCGCTGGTATGGCCGCGGTGAGTGGCGCGGGCGGCATCACCACCCTCATTACTATCGGGACTACGATCGCCATTACGGGCGCGGCCACGGGCACGGGCACGGGCACGGGCACGGGCACCGCGGCCACGGCCACTGACCCTCTCGCCGGCTGACGCGCCGCCACGACGCGGCGCGTCGCGGCGTTCAGCGCAGCAGCACCAGACGCGGCACCGCGTCCGCGCCGCTCCAGACCACCGCGTTCTGTTCGTATTTCTCGCCGAGTGCCCGGGCATCCTCCAGCAACAGCCCCGGCACCAGGAAGCTCGGCTCGGCCGGCCAGCCGTTGGCCGGATGCTCGCCGGCGGCTTCGATCGCGCGCAACCCCATCTCTGCCACGTCCCGTGCCAGCGCCTGCTGGCGCCTTGCGTTGGCGTCGTCGTCGCAGCGCAGGCTGAACGGGTTGGCGGCGGTAATGAAGGCGCTCGATGCCACGCCCAGCGCGCGGTGCAGCGCCGCCAGCGGGGTGCTGGGTTGGTCTACCCGCAATATCATCGGCAGGTCGCCCAGCACGCGGTAATGCGTCTCGCGATAGGCCTGCAGCGTGGCGGCATCGATGGCGCTGGCCATGTTATTCGCCGTACTGCCGCAACCCCTCCAGGTCCAGCACCTCGATCACGCCGTAGTCCACCCGCACCAGCCCCTGCTGTTCCAGCACCTTGAGCGCCTGGTTGGCGCGCTGGCGCGAAATGCCTGCAAGCAGGCCGATCTCTTCCTGCGAGATCTCCAGCGTCGTGCCGATCCCCGGATACAGGTGCTCATTGAACAGCGACGACACCGCGCGCGCCACGCGCGAATCGATGTCGAGCAGCCGCTCGTATTCCACGGCCGCGATGAACTGCCCCAGGCGCTCGTTGAACTGCGTCAGCAGGAAACGCGTGAACGGCAGGCTGGTATCCAGCAACCACTGAAAAGTGTCGCGCGGCAGGAAGGCGATGGTCGAGCGGCGCAGCGCCATCACGTCGTACTTGCGGATCTCCGACTTGAGCACCGCGCCCTCGCCGAACCAGCCGCCGGTGGGCACGCCGGTGAAGGTGACCGACTTCCCGGACGGCGACACCGTGGTGATCTTGACGATGCCTTCGAGCACGCCCAGCCAGTGCTCGGCGATGTCGCCCTTGTGGCAGACGTAGTCGCCCTGGCTGAACTCGTGCACGAACATGGCGCGGCGCACGCGCTCGCGCTGTTCCGGGCTCAGGTCTGCTGCCCACACGCAGCGGTCGACAAAATCGTTCAGCATGGCCTGGAATTGCTCCGGTAGGGATTAACCCGGAATTGTCACCGGCGTGACAACCGGGGTTGTTGGCATGGGCTATCGTACGATCACAACGGAACCGCGGGTGCCACCAGCGGCACGCCGGGGCAAGGCGAAAACGCTTTCCCGGCGGCCTGATGCAAGGCACACCGGGCTTGATGCCAGGCGGCAATCGCTGCCGGGCAAAGCAAGCCAAGTATAACGACCGGACCGGTGCTTGACACCAGCGTGGACCCCCACGCCGGAGGGACAGGAGACAGCGATGCAGGAATCGTCGGCGACGACCTTCCCGCGATGGCTGCTGGCGCACGCCCAGCAGCGGCCGGATCATCCGGCTCACCGCGAGAAGGATCTCGGCATCTGGCAGACATACAGCTGGGCCCAGGCGGCGCAGCAGGTGAGGGCACTGGCTTGCGGGCTGGCCGCGCTCGGTTTCAGGCGCGGCATGAACCTGGCGGTGGTGGGCGACAACCGCCCGCGGCTGTACTGGGCCATGACCGCGGCGCAGGCGCTGGGCGGCGTGCCGGTGCCGCTGTACCAGGACGCCATCGCCAACGAGATGGTCTACGTGCTCAACGATGCGGAAATCGAGTTCGCCATCGTCGAGGACCAGGAGCAGGTCGACAAGCTGCTGGAAGTGGAAGCGCAGCTGGCCGAGTCCGGCCGCGCCGTGCGCCACGTCATCTTTGAAGACCCGCGCGGCCTGATGGACTACGACCATCCGTCGCTGATGTCTTATGAACAGCTGCAGGAACTGGGCCGCGAGTTCGACCAGGCGCACCCGGGCTTCTATGACGAGGCCATCGCCGCCGGCCAGCCCGACGACACCGCGATCATCCTCTATACCTCCGGCACCACCGGCAAGCCCAAGGGCGTATGCCATTCGCATTACGGCCTGATCGGCGCGGCGCGCAACGGCTGCGCCTTCGACAAGCTCAGCGCGGACGACGACGTACTGTCCTACCTGCCGATGGCATGGGTGGGCGACAACCTGTTCTCGTACGCGCAGGCGATGGTGGCGGGCTTCACGGTGAACTGCCCGGAATCGCGTGAAACGGTGATGACCGACCTGCGCGAGATCGGCCCCACCTACTACTTTGCGCCGCCGCGCATCTATGAAGGGCTGCTGACGCAGGTGATGATCCGCATGGAGGATGCTGGCTGGATCAAGCGCAAGCTGTTCCACTGGGCCATGGATGTGGCCAAGCGCTGCGGCACCGATATCCTTGACGGCCAGCCGGTATCGCTCGCGGACCGCGCGCGCTACGCCCTGGGCGAAGTGCTGGTCTACGGCCCGCTGCGCAATGTGCTGGGCATGAGCCGCATCCGCGTGGGCTATACCGCGGGCGAGGCGATCGGACCGGACCTGTTCCGCTTCTACCGCTCGATCGGCGTGAACCTGAAGCAGTTCTACGGCCAGACCGAGACCTGCGCCTATGTTTGCCTGCAGCCGGACGGCAAGGTCAAGTTCGATTCAGTCGGGCCGGCCGCGCCCGGCATGGAAATCCGCATTGCCGACAACGGCGAGGTGCTGGTTCGCGGCGTGGGCCTGCTCAAGTCCTACTACAAGCGGGACGATGCCACGCGCGAGGCCATCAACGACGAGGGCTACTTCATGACCGGCGACGCCGGCGTGATCGACGCCGACGGCCACCTGAAGATCATCGACCGCGCCAAGGATGTGGGCAAGCTGGCCGATGGCTCGATGTTCGCGCCCAAGTACATCGAGAACAAGCTCAAGTTCTTCCCGTACATCAAGGAAGCGGTGGCCTTCGGCAGCGACCGCGACCAGGTCTGCGCCTTTATCAATATCGACTTCGAGGCCGTGGGCAACTGGGCCGAGCGCCGCCACCTGCCGTATGCCGGCTATGTCGACCTGGCCGCGCAGCCAGAGGTGCTGGAAATGATCGGCGAGTGCGTGAACCAGGTGAATGCCGACCTGGCCAATGACCCGATGCTGGCCGGATCGCAGGTGGCACGCTTCCTGGTGCTGCACAAGGAACTGGATCCGGACGACGACGAGCTCACGCGCACGCGCAAGGTGCGCCGCGGCTTTATCGCCGACAAATACGGCGTGCTGGTGGACGCGCTCTATGCGGGCAAGTCCGAGCAGTTCATCGAGACGCGCGTCAAGTTTGAAGACGGACGCGAGGGCAGCGTGTCGGCCACGCTGAAGCTGGTCAATGCGAAGCGCCTGCCTGTGGCGGCGCGCGCGGCATGAGCGAGGGCAGCAAGATGACGCAAGTAGCCTGGCAAGGCGCGAGGCAGCGCGAATGGGCGGGGACGGCACGCACGGATGCCAGCGGCACGGGCAGCGGCGGCGCGATCGCCCCGGCAGGCCCGATGTCTCCCGCGGGTCTGGCGGATGACAGCGGCGCGTATCCCGGCACGCAGCGCGCACAGCGCACCGGCGAGCAGGCGCGCACCGGCGGCGAGGTGATCCTGGACCTGCAGCATATCTCGCTGTCGTTCGGCGGGGTCAAGGCGCTGACCGATATCTCGTTCGATGTGTGCGAGCACGAGGTGCGCGCCATCATCGGCCCCAACGGCGCCGGCAAGAGTTCGATGCTCAATGTGATCAACGGCGTCTACCACCCGCAGCAGGGACGCATCGTGTTCCGCGGCGAGGAGCGCAAGCAGATGCACCCGACCGCCGCGGCGCGCCAGGGCATCGCGCGCACCTTCCAGAACATCGCGCTGTTCAAGGGCATGACGGTACTGGACAACATCATGACCGGGCGCAACACGCAGTTCCGCACCGGGCTCTTCGCCCACGCGCTGTGGTGGGGCCCGGCGCGCAACGAAGAGATGCGCCATCGCCAGAAGGTCGAGGAAGTGATCGACTTCCTCGAGATCCAGTCGATCCGCAAGACCCCGGTGGGGCGCTTGCCGTATGGCCTGCAGAAGCGCGTGGAGCTGGCGCGCGCGCTCGCGGCCGAGCCCTCGATGCTGCTGCTGGACGAGCCCATGGCCGGCATGAACGTGGAAGAGAAGCAGGACATGTGCCGCTTCATCCTGGATGTGAACCGGCAGTTCGGCACCACCATCGTGCTGATCGAGCACGACATGGGCGTGGTGATGGATATCTCCGACCGCGTGGTGGTGCTCGACTACGGCAAGAAGATCGGCGACGGCACGCCGGACGAGGTCAAGGGCAACCCTGACGTGATCAAGGCGTACCTGGGCACTTCGCACTGAGGCTCTGAACCATGACGTTCTTCTTTGAAATCCTGATCGGCGGCTTGCTGTCTGGCCTGATGTACTCGCTGGTGGCGCTGGGCTTCGTGCTGATCTACAAGGCCTCGGGCGTGTTCAACTTCGCGCAGGGCGCGATGGTGTACTTTGCCGCGCTGGCGGTGGTGGGGCTGATGGACAAGGGCCTGCCGATGTGGGCCGCGGTGATCGGCGCCTTCGTGGTGATGATCCTGGTCGGCATGAGCACCGAGCGCTTCGTGCTGCGCAAGCTGGTCAACCAGCCGCCGATCACGCTGTTCATGGCGACCATCGGCCTGTCGTTCTTCCTCGAAGGCCTGGGGCCGTTGCTGTTCGGCAATGAAGTGCGCCCGATCAACCTGGGCATCGTCGATGAGCCGATCGAGTCGATCCTGACCAACTTCAATATCGTGCTGTCCAAGTTCGACATCGCGGCGGCGGCCATCGCCGGCGTGCTGGTGGGATCGCTGGCGCTGTTCTTCCAGTACACCAAGGTCGGCCGCGCGCTGCGCGCGGTGGCCGACGACCACCAGGCGGCGCTGTCGCTGGGCATTCCGCTGCAGAACATCTGGGCCATCGTATGGGGCGTGGCGGGCTTCGTTGCGCTGGTGGCCGGCATGCTGTGGGGCTCGCGCAATGGCGTGCAGTTCGCGCTCACGCTGACCGCGCTCAAGGCGCTGCCGGTGCTGATCCTGGGCGGCTTCACCTCGGTGCCCGGCGCCATCGTCGGCGGGCTGATCATCGGCGCCTCGGAGAAGCTGGCCGAGATCTATATCCCGCCGGTGTTCCAGTCGATGTTCGGGGGCAACTTCGGCGGCATCGAAGGGTGGTTCCCGTATGTGTTCGCCCTGCTGTTCCTGCTGGTGCGGCCCGAAGGGCTGTTCGGCGAGAAACACATCGATCGCGTCTGACCGACTTCGCACAGGAGACTTACCATGTTTTATCGTGAAGCCGGGCAGTTCAAGACCAGCTACGTCGCCGACAGCCAGATCTTCCCCATCCGCCAGGACCGCATCGGCTTTGCCGTGCTGATGGCCGTGGCCTTCGTGGCGATCCCGTTCGTCGGGTCGGAATACTGGTTCTCGGCCATCCTGATCCCATTCCTGATTTTTTCGCTGGCGGCGCTGGGGCTGAATATCCTGACCGGCTATGCCGGCCAACTGTCGCTCGGCACCGCGGCCTTCATGGCGGTGGGTGCCTACGCGGCCTACAACTTCCAGTTGCGCATCGAAGGCATCCCGGTGTTGCTGTCATTCCTGCTGGCCGGGCTGTCGGCGGCGCTGGTGGGGGTGGCCTTCGGCCTGCCGTCGCTGCGCATCAAGGGCTTCTACCTCGCGGTGGCGACGCTGGCGGCGCAGTTCTTCGTGGTGTGGGCGCTGACCAAGTTCCCCTGGTTCTCCAACAACAGCTCGTCGGGCGTGATCACGGCGCAGCGGCTGGACCTGTTCGGCGTCGCCATCGACACCCCGCTGAAGAAGTACCTGTTCGTGCTGGCCATCGTCACGGTGCTGGCGCTGGCGGCCAAGAACCTGGTGCGCTCGGCCACCGGGCGCGCGTGGATGTCGGTGCGCGACATGGACGTGGCGGCCGAGGTGATCGGCATCCCGCTGATGCGCACCAAGCTGCTCGCGTTCGCGGTCAGCTCGTTCTACTGCGGCGTGGCCGGCGCGCTGTACGCGTTCTGCTACCTGGGCTCGGTCGAGCCCGACGGCTTCTCGCTGGACCTGTCGTTCCGCGTGCTGTTCATGATCATCATCGGCGGCGTGGGCAGCATCCTGGGTTCGTTCCTGGGCGCGGCCTTCATCCTGCTGCTGCCGATCTTCCTGGACAACTTGCTTCCGCCGCTGGCCGCGCTGCTGCACCTGCCGTTCACCAATGCCACCGTGTCGCACATCCAGCTGATGGTGTTCGGCGGGCTGATCATCTTCTTCCTGATCGTGGAGCCGCACGGGCTGGCCCGGCTGTGGCAGATCGCCAAGGAGAAGCTGAGGCTGTGGCCGTTCCCTCATTGACGGGAGGGGTGCCTGTGTTACCGAAGTTCCTGTGTGAAGTTCTGAAGCTTACGCATAACGAAACGCTCCCTTGAGGGCGATGGAGACTGTCATGACCAACCTGATTCGCAATGTGCAACGCGCCGCCCTGGTGGTCAGCGCCGCGGCGGCACTGCTGGCGCCGGCGGCGCCGGCCATGGCGCAGAGCAACGAGCAGTTCGTGGCGCTGCCAAGCTACCGCGTGGGGCCGTATGGCGCCAACGGGCAGTCCTGGTATGGCGGTTTCATCGACTACCTCAACTACGTCAACCTGAAGGAAGGCGGCGTCAACGGCGTCAAGCTGTCGTGGGAAGAGTGCGAGACCGAGTACAACAACGCCAAGGGCGTGGAGTGCTATGAACGCCTGAAGTCCAAGAACGCCACCACCAAGGGCACGGCCTACCACGCCATGTCCACCGGCATCTCGTACGCGCTGGTCGACAAGACCGCCGCCGACAAGGTGCCGCTGGTGATGATGGGCTACGGCCGCACCGACGCGGTGGATGGCTCGGTGTTCCCGTACGCGTTCCCGCTGGTGACCACGTACCAGATGCAGGTCTCGGCCATCGTCAAGTACCTGGCCTCTAAGAACGGCGGCTCGCTGGCGGGCAAGAAGATCGTCTACCTGTACCACGACTCGGCCTATGGCAAGGAGCCGATCGTGGCGCTGCAGGCCGAGGCCAAGCTGGGCAAGTTCAACCTGGTGGAGATCCCGGTGGCGCACCCGGGAAACGAGCAGGGCGCGCAGTGGCTGAAGATTCGCCAGGAGAACCCCGACTACGTGATCTTCTGGGGCTGGGGCGTGATGAACCAGACCGCGCTGAAGGCCGCGCAGAAGGTGGGTTTTGCGCGCGACAAGATAATCGGTTCGTGGTGGGCCGGCTCGGAAGAAGACACGGTGCCGGCGGGTGATGCCTCCAAGGGCTACATGAGCGCCACCTGGAACGTCGCCGGCCGCAATGTGCCGCTGATCGCCGACATCGACAAGGTGGTCTACGGTGCCGGCAAGGGCAATATGCAGGACAAGAACAAGGTGGGTTCGGTGCTGTACAACCGCGGCGTCTCGGCGGCGGTGGTGACGGTGGAAGCGGTGCGCGTGGCGCAGGCCAAGTTCGGCAAGGGCAAGCCCATGAACGGCGAGCAGATGCGCTGGGCCTTCGAGAACCTGAACCTGACCAACGCGCGCCTGCAGCAACTGGGCGCCACTGGCCTGCTGCCCGAGATCAAAACCAGCTGTGACAACCACGAGGGTTCGGGCAAGGTGAAGATCCAGCAGTGGGATGGCACCAAGTGGGTGGTGGTGTCGGACTGGATCGAGGGCAACAAGAGCCTGATCCACCCGCTGTTCAAGGCCACGGCGGCGCAGTACGCGAAGGAGAAGGGGATTACGCCGGCTTGTTCGAAGTCCTGATAGCAACCTGGCGGGCATGCGGTGCCTGGCGCCGCGTGCCCGCCTGAGCCGAACCGTCTTACCAACACGAGCCGCACCATGAGCCTTCTGTCCGTCAACAATATCGAAGTCATCTACGATCACGTGATCCTGGTGCTCAAGGGCGTCTCGCTCGAAGTGCCGGAAGGCAAGATCGTGGCGCTGCTCGGCGCCAACGGCGCGGGCAAGACCACCACGCTCAAGGCCATTTCCAACCTGCTGCAGGCCGAGCGCGGCGATGTCACCAAGGGCTCGATCGAATATCGCGGCGACCGCGTCGACCAGCTCACGCCCAACGACCTGGTGCGCCGCGGCGTGATCCAGGTGATGGAGGGGCGCCACTGCTTCGCGCACCTGACCATCGAAGAGAACCTGCTCACCGGCGCCTACACGCGCGGCCTGTCGCGCGGCCAGACGCGCGACGAGCTGGAAAAGATCTACGAGTACTTCCCGCGCCTGAAGACGCGCCGCAAGTCGCAGGCCGGCTACACCTCCGGCGGCGAGCAGCAGATGTGTGCGATCGGCCGGGCCATGATGGCCAAGCCCGCGATGATCCTGCTGGACGAGCCTTCGATGGGGCTGGCGCCGCAGATCGTCGAGGAGATCTTCGAGATCGTGCGCGGCCTGAATTCGCGCGAGAACGTCAGCTTCCTGCTGGCCGAGCAGAACACCATGGTGGCGCTGCGCTATGCCGACTACGGCTACATCCTGGAAAACGGCCGCGTGGTGATGGACGGCGACGCTGAGTCGCTGCGCACCAACGAGGATGTCAAGGAGTTCTACCTGGGCGTGGCCGCCAACGATGCGGACGACGGTGCCGGGCGCAAGTCGTTCCGCGATGTGAAGAGCTACCGGCGCAGGAAGCGCTGGCTGGCCTGAGTCGACGTAAGCCGACCCAATTTATCCGGCATTGCCACCACGCGCCTGTGGCGCGGCGGCATGCCGCATCCCATTCCCTGACGCACAGCACCATGCCAGAACACTTCGATTCGCTCGAAACCCGCGCGCCGGAAGTCCGCGAGCAGGCGCTCCTTGCCGCCCTGGCACGCCAGGTGGCCCATGCGCGCGACAACGCCCCTTACTTTGCCGAGATGCTGAGCGGGGTCGATCCGCGGCTGCTGACCTCGCGCGCGGCGCTGGCGGCGCTGCCGGTCACGCGCAAGTCGGACCTGACCGCGCGCCAGCGCTTGCTGCCGCCGCTGGGTGGCCTGAACGCGACCCCGCTGGGCAAGTTGCGCCATGTGTTCCAGTCGCCCGGCCCGATCCACGAACCCGACGGCCATGACGCCGACTGGTGGCGCGTGGCCCGCGCCATGCATGCGGCGGGCTTCCGCGCCGGCGAGCTGGTCTACAACACCTTCTCCTACCACTTCACCCCGGCCGGCATGATGATGGAGACCGGCGCGCACCGGCTGGGCTGCTGCGTGTTCCCGGCCGGTGTCGGCCAGACCGATTCGCAGGTGCAGGCGCTGGCCAGCCTGCAGCCCACGGCCTACGCCGGCACGCCGTCGTTCCTGAAGCTGCTGCTGGAGCGCGGCGACGAGCTGGGCACGCCCTGCACCAGCCTGGCCAAGGCGCTGGTCTCGGGCGAGGCGCTGCCGCCGTCGCTGCGTGCCTGGTTCCAGGCGCGCGGCGTGCGCGTGCAGCAGATGTATGGCACCGCGGATGTCGGGCTGATTGCCTATGAGACCGAGGGCGGCGACGGCTGGGTGGTGGACGAGGGCGTGCTGGTAGAGATTGTCGAGCCCGGCGGTTCACGGCCGATGCCCGAGGGCGAGACCGGCGAGGTGGTGGTAACAGTGCTGGGCAACGGCGACTACCCGCTGATCCGCTTCAGCACCGGCGACCTGTCGGCCATCGTCGCGGAGTCGTCGCAACGGCCCAGCCCGTGCGGGCGCACCAATATCCGGCTCAAGGGCTGGCTGGGCCGTGCCGACCAGGCCACCAAGGTCAAGGGCATGTTCGTGCATCCGGGGCAGGTGGCGGACGTGCTGCGGCGCCATCCGGAGATTCGCGCGGCGCGGCTGGTGGTGACTGGCGACCCTGGCGCGGACGTGATGACGCTGCGCTGCGAGGCTACGCGCGAGGATGGTGACTTGCAGCGTGCGGTGGCGGAATCGCTGCGCGAGGTGATGCGGCTGCGCGGTGAAGTGGCCTTCGTGGCGGCGGGGTCGTTGCCGCAGGATGGGAAGCTGATCGAGGATGCGCGGCGATACGACTGAAGACAAGTCAAAGGCCCCGCATGGGCGGGGCCTTTGATGCAGGGCAGGTCAGGACTTCCCCCCCTCCACCGGCCGCGTCGGCAGCCTGACCATCCACACGCTCACCCCCACCGCACAAGCCAGTAGCGCCGCCGAAGCAATCGGCCGCGCCCGCAGCAGCCACGCGGTCGTCCCCATCGACGCCCACATCATCGACAACGCCAGGCATTTGGCCCGGAAGGGAATGCTGCGATAGCGCTGCCAGTCACTGACCAGCGGCCCGAAGCGGGGATGCCCCAGCAGCCATTCATGGAAGCGTTGTGACCCCCGCGCGAAGCATGCCGCGGCCAGCAGCACGAATGGCGTGGTCGGCAGCACCGGCAGGAAGATGCCGATCACCCCCAGCAGCAGGAAAGCCGCGCCCAGCACCACCCACATGGCGCGCAGCGCCTGCTGCCGGCGGCTCAGCGTGGCGTCGGAATCGGGCGGGGGTGTAGAGCTTGGATCAGGCAATGGTTGAATGAAGGGCCGCAATAGCGGCCCGGTGAAGACTTCAGTTAGCGCGCGATACCCAGGCGCGCCTTGGCGGCATCGTACTCCGCCTTCATGCGCACGACGATTTCGCCGGCAGTGGGGATGTCGTGGATCTGGCCCACGCCCTGGCCGGCGCCCCAGACGTCCTTCCACGCCTTGGCCTTGGAGGCGCCGCTGGAGAAGTCCATCTTGCTCTTGTCAGCCACCGGCAGGTTGTCCGGATCCAGCCCCACGTTGCTGATGCTTTCGCGGATGTAATTGCCGTGCACGCCGGTGAACAGGTTGGTGTAGATGATATCGGCGGCGGCCGAACTGGTGATCGACTGCTTGTAAGTCTCTGCCGCGTGGGCCTCCTGCGAGGCGATAAAGCGCGTGCCCACATAGGCAAAGTCCGCGCCCATGGCCTGCGCGGCCAGCACCGCCTCGCCGGTGGCGATCGAACCCGACAGCGCGATCGGGCCGTCGAAGATCTTGCGCACCTCGCCCACCAGCGCGAACGGCGACAGCATGCCGGCATGGCCGCCGGCGCCGGCCGCCACCAGGATCAGGCCGTCGACGCCGGCCTCGATCGCCTTTTCGGCATGGCGCAGGCTGATCACGTCGTGCAGCACGATGCCGCCGTAGCTGTGCACCGCGTCGATCATTTCCTTGACCGGGGCGCGCAGCGAGGTGATGAAGATCGGCACCTTGTGGTCCACGCACACCTTCACGTCGTGTTCCAGCCGCGCGTTCGAGGTATGCACGATCTGGTTGACCGCGACCGGGCCCACCTGCGCGCCCGGGTTGGCGGCCTTGAAGGTGGCCAGCTCGCCTTCGATCTGGGTGAGCCACTCGTCGAGCAGTTCCGCCGGACGCGCATTGAGCGCCGGGAACGAGCCGACGATGCCGGCCTTGCACTGCGCCAGCACCAGCTCCGGGTAGCTGACGATGAACATGGGCGAGGCGATGACGGGCAAGGCCAGGTTCTGCAGGGCCTGGGGCAGTTGCTTGGCGGCGGGCATGGTGTCTCCTGAACTACTGACGGGCACGTCGCAGGTGCCCTAAATGAACGGTCGTTCGATTATAGGGAGTTTCAGCGCGATCACGTTAGAAGCCCCAGTCTATGCCGGTCCGGTCACCTCGTGGAACTATGCTGCCGGAAGGGTCAGTTCCGCCAGCGCCCCGCCGCCGGGGCGGTTGGCCAGCGTGACATCGCCATGATGCAACGTTGCCACCTCGCGTGCAAAGCACAAGCCCAGGCCGGTGCTCTTGTCCGCACCGTGCGGGCGTGGCAGCGAGTAGAAGCGCTCGAACACGCGCGGCAGGGCGTAGTCGGGGATGCCCGGGCCCTGGTCGGCGACGGCGATGGCCAGCGCGCCGCCGCGGCGCTCCAGCCGCACCGTGACTTCGCTGTCCGGCGGGGCGAAGTCGATGGCGTTCTCCAGCAGGTTGGCGATGGCCTGGCGCAGCAGGAACGGATCGCCGGCGACCAGGTCCGGGCTGGCGTCGGCGGCCAGCCGCAGCGTCACGACGCGCTGGCGCGCGCGCGGTTCCAGCTCGCTGCCCAGTTGCGCCAGCAGCGGGGCCAGCCGCACCGGCTCGCGCACTTCCAGGCGCTGGCGCTGCTCCACGTCGGCCAGCGCCAGCAGCTTGCGGATCATGGTTTCAAGCCGCCCGGATTGCGCACGGATATTGGCGACGAAGCGCTGGCGGTCCGCCGCCGGCATCTCTTCCTGCAGCAGCTCGGCGGCGCCGCCGATCGCGGCCAGCGGGCTTTTCATCTCATGGGTCAGCGTGTGGATGTAGTGCTCGACATATTGCTTGTCTTCCAGCCGCTCGCGCATGCCCTGCACCGCGCGGCCCAGCTCGGCCAGCTCGCTGCCGCCGCGCAGCGGCATCTCGGCGCGCTCGCCGGCCGCCACCGCGCGTGCATACCCGCGCAGCCGGCTCAGTCCATGGACCAGCCACAGCGTGCAGGCCAGCCCGATCACGCAAGCCGCGCCGATCAGCAGGCCGCCGTAGAGCAGGATCTTGCGCTGGCTGCGCTCGATAAAGGGCGCCATCGCCGCATTGGGCTTGGCCACGGTCAGCACGCCGATGATGCGCTCGCCGTCTGCGTCGCGTATTGGCGCGGCCACGTGCATCACGGTGCTGGCCTCGTCGTCGGGGTCGGTGCGCGTGCTGCGCGCGCCGTACTTGCCGCGCAGCGTCAGGTAGACATCGTTCCAGCGCGAATAGTCGCGGCCCACGTCAGTGCCGGTGGAGTCAAAGCGCACGATGCCGTTGGCATCGGTCACGTAGACGCGGTAGCCGATGCTGTCCTTGTGCAGGCCCGACACATCGGCGTCCACCGGCAGGTCGCGCAGCGCCGCCATGTGCCGCGCGAATTCGCCGTCGGCAATGCGTCCGGCCTGCATGTCGTCGGCGGCAAGCGCTGCCAGCACGTGCGCGGTGTCGATCAGCGTATCTTCCATGGCCTGGCGCACGCCGGGCTTCACCTCCTGCACGAACACGCGCAACGTCAGCACCGTGGCCAGTCCCACGATCAGGAAGAAGCCGAAGAAGATGCGCAGGCCGATATGCATGGCGTGCGCTCAGGGTTCCAGCGAATAGCCCATGCCGCGATGGGTGCGGATGCGCTCGGCGCCGTCGGGCGAGGCCTCCCGCAGCTTGGCGCGCAGGGTCTTGATATGCGTGTCGACGGTGCGGTCGCTGGTGTCGAGTGCATCTTCCCAGACGCACTCCATCAGCTGCGCGCGCGAGTAGATACGGCCCGGATGCGCCACCAGCCAGGCCAGCAGCAGGTACTCGTAGCGGGTCAGTTCCAGCCAGCGGCCGCGGTAGGCCAGGCGCGCGCCGTCCTTGTCGTGCGTGAAGCCGGCGACCTCGTCGCCCTTCGCTGCGCTGCCGCCGCGCGCCCGGCGCAGGATGGCGCGCACGCGCGCGGCCAGCTCGCGCGGCGAGAAGGGCTTGACCACATAGTCGTCGGCACCGATCTCCAGTCCGACGATGCGGTCGATCTCTTCATGGCGCGCGGTCAGGAAGACCACCGGCGCATTGCTGAAGGTGCGCAGCGTGCGGCAGACCTCGAAGCCGCTCAGGTCCGGCAGGCCCACGTCGAGGATCACCAGGTCGGCCGCGCCGGCGCGCATGCGCTCGAGCGCGGCGCCGCCGAGCGTGCAGTGCTCGGCCAGCATGCCGTCGGTGCGCAGGGCATAGAGGATGGTGTCGGCGATGGCCTGCTCGTCTTCCACCACCAGGATCCGCGGTTGTTCCATGCCCGGCATTCTAGCCGGTCAGACGCTGGTGGCTGCGCGCGGCGGCGGTGCGGGTTCGTCGCCCCGCCGCTTGTGGAAATAGATCTGCTCCGCGGCCCAGCGCAGCGGCGGCGAGTACAGCATCAGGTCGAAGGGCCAGTCGCACTGGAAGCGGTCGAACATCCAGCGCAGCGCACGCTTGGCGCGAAAGCGCGGCGCGCTGGCGGTGGCGACGGCTTCCGGGGCCGGGCCGCCGCGCAGCAGGTGCGCGGCCACGGCCTGGCCGACCGACTCGCCATGGGCAAAGGCATAGTGGATGCCGCCGGCGGTGACCGGCGACACGATGCCGGCGGCATCCCCCGTCAGGATCACGCCGTCGCGCGCCAGCGGGAAGACCGGGCCGCCGCACGGGATCAGGCCCGCGCGCGTCGCCGCAGGCTGCGCCAGCTGTGGCAGCCCGGCGCGCTCGCGCACATGCGCCAGCAGCCCGTCCAGGTCCGGCGCGCGGCCGTGACGCGGCAGGTAGCGCAGCGCCAGGCCGGCCTGCACGCCGGTGGGGTTCTGCGCGATCCAGCCGATATAGCCGGGCGCGAAGCGCCGGGTGATAAAGCAGTGCAGCGCGCCTGGCTCGGGCAGCACCAGTCCCGGGAACTCGTACTCCACGCCATACAGGAAGCTGTGCACGCGCCCCAGCCCGGCACATTGCGCCACGCGCGACTTGGCGCCGTCCGCGCCGACCAGATAGCGCGTATTGCCCACGCCGGTCACATGCCAGCCGCCGTGGCGCGGCACCGCGCCCACAAACGCCTGGCCCAGGCGCAGTTCGACCCGGTGGCGCACCAGTTCGGCGGCCAGCCAGCGCATCAACCGCGGCGTATCCGTGGTGTGGAAGTAATAGCCCGGCGCGCTCAGGTCGATGCTGCGCAGCTTGGGCGAGTACAGCCGCACCCGCTCCACCCGGTGCACGCAATCGGCGGGCGCGCGGCCTAGCCAGGTTTGCTCGATGACTTCCTTGACCAGGATGCCGGTGGTGTGGAGCTTGTCGCCCGGATCGGTCTTGCGTTCCAGCACCAGCACGCGCAGGCCGACGCGTGCCGCG
Organism: Cupriavidus sp. GW821-FHT07C08; assembly: GCF_059419025.1. Classification (NCBI taxonomy): domain Bacteria; kingdom Pseudomonadati; phylum Pseudomonadota; class Betaproteobacteria; order Burkholderiales; family Burkholderiaceae; genus Cupriavidus; species Cupriavidus sp. GW821-FHT07C08. Next base: position 27,573 of record NZ_JBWKQZ010000041.1, on the reverse strand, counting down.
GCCAGGGCGCAGGCGGCGCCGGCAAAGCTGGCGCCGGCGATGACGATGTCGTAGTCGAAAGAGGGCATGGCGGGTTCCTTGGAGATGGAAGGGACCCAGTGTTGCCAGCGGGGGTGAGGGGAGTGTGTGGGCAGTGTGAAGCGGCGGGGCAGACGCCGTGCGGTTGGTTGTCGTTCTTGGCGGGCGTGGGCTGTTTCGCCGGCGTAGCCGGCGACCTACGACAACATTGAACCCCCACTACATACCCAAGCCAACCAGCAGCAGCCCCGCCGGCTAAACCGGCGAAACAGCCACACCAGCCAAGCTCTTCCCCTGAACAGCCCAAAAAAACGCCCCGCATACGCGGGGCCATCAATTACCACGAAGATTGATACACACGGCGGACACCTGCCAATGCCACAACCGCCACCAAAGGATAGTCCGCCAATGTGACGGCCCCATGGCAGCGCAATGAAGGCAGCGTGACATCACAGCCCGTAGCGCTTGATCTTGTCATACAGCGTAGCCTTGCCGACTTGCAGCAAGTCCGCCGCCTGGCTGACCGCGCCACCGGTGCGCGCCAGTGCATCCGCAATCACGGCGCGCTCGAAGTGCTCCATCCGCTCGCGCAGCGGCGCGGCTTCATCGGGGCCCGCGGCCTGCGCACCTGCCTGCCCGCCCTCCGGCACGCCCAGCACCATCCGATCCGCCGCATTGCGCAGCTCGCGCACATTGCCCGGCCAGGGACGCTGGGCCAGTGCCTGGCGTTGCGCCTCGGACAGGATCGGCGCCGGCCGCTGGTAGCGCACCGCAGACACCAGCGAGAAATGCTCGAACAGCGGCACGATGTCCTCGCGCCGTTCGCGCAGCGGCGGCAGCGCGATGGTGACCACATTCAGCCGGTAATACAGGTCCTCACGGAAGCTGCCCTGCGCCACCAGCGCATCCATGTCGCCCTTGGCCGCGGCGACGATGCGCACATCGATCTTCACCGAGGCATTGGACCCCAGCCGCTCCAGCGAGCCTTCCTGCAGCACCCGCAGCAGCTTGACCTGCAGCGCCAGCGGCATGCTCTCGATCTCGTCGAGGAAGAGCGTGCCGCCCGAGGCATGTTCGAGCTTGCCGATGCGGCGCTTGCCGGCGCCGGTGAAGGCGCCGGCTTCGTGGCCGAACATCTCGCTCTCGAAGATGGCCTCGGGCACCGCGCCGCAATTCAGCGCGATAAACGGGCCTTCGGCGCGGCCAGACAGCGCATGCAGGCTGCGCGCCACCAGTTCCTTGCCGGTGCCGGTCTCGCCGTTGATCATCACCGGCACGTCGGTGGGCGCGACATTGGCCACCAGCGCACGCACCTGCCCGATCGCGGGCGAGCGGCCGATGATGCGCGTGCCCGCCGCAGGGCCGGCCAGTTCGCGGCGCAGCGCCCGGTTTTCCAGTTCCAGCGCGCGGCGTTCCAGCGCGCGGCGCACGGTGTCGGTGAGGCGGTCGGCACCGAAGGGTTTTTCGATAAAGTCGTAGGCGCCTTCGCGCATGGCCTGCACCGCCATGGTGATGTCGCCGTGGCCGGTCACCAGAATCACCGGCACACCCGGCGCGGCGTTGCGGCAGTGCTGCAGCAGGTCCAGGCCGCTGGCGCCGGGCAGGCGCACATCGGTCACCACCACGCCGGCAAAGGCGCCGTGCAGGTGCGGGATCGCGGCCTCGGCGGAGGGCAGCGCCAGCACCGCGAAGCCGGCCAGCTCCAGGCTCTGCGCGGTGGCCTGGCGCACCAGCGGCTCGTCTTCGACAAACAGGACACGCAGACCGTCTTGCATGGCAATACTCATTGAGAGGCGGAAACCGACGGCGCCGGATCGATGGCGGGGGCGCGCGCCAGCACCAGCGTGAACTGCGCGCCGCCGCCGGGCACGTTGGCCACGCTCAGCTGGCCGCCGAACTCGCGCACGATCGACGACGAGATCGCCAGCCCGAGCCCCAGGCCCTGCCCGGTTTCCTTGGTGGTGAAGAAGGGTTCGAACAGGCGCGGCAGCGCTTCCGGCGCGATGCCGGTGCCGTTGTCGCGCACGACGATGGTGACGGCGTGGTCTTCTGCCTGCACGTCGAGACCGATCTGTCCCTGCGCGGGCGCGGCCGCCGCAATCGCATCCAGCGCGTTGCCGAGCAGGTTCAGCAGCACTTGCTCCAGCTTCAGCTCATCGGCGCGCACGGCCAGCCCGGGCAGGGCGTCCAGGCCGGTGACACTGACCGTGGCCGCGCCCAGCCGCGGCGCCAGCAGCGCCAGCACGTGATCGACCGCCGCGCGCAGCGCCACCGGCCGGCGCACCGGGCGGGCCTTGCCGGCAAACAGCTTGAGCTGGCCAGTGATCTTGCCCATGCGCTCGGTCAGGTCAGCAATGGCGGTGAGGTTGCCTTCGGCCGCGGCCAGCTGGCCGCGCTCCAGCAGCACGCGGGTGTTGTCCGAGAACGTGCGCAGCGCCGCCAGCGGCTGGTTCAGCTCATGCGTGATGCCGGCCGCCATCTGCCCCAGCGCGGCCAGCTTGCTGGCCTGCACCAGTTCGTCCTGGGCCTCGCGCAGCTCGCTTTCAGCACGGGTGCGCTCGGCCACTTCATCTTCCAGCTTTTCATTGATCGCCATCAGGTCGGCGGTGCGGGCCTCGACGCGGCGCTCCAGCTGGTCGTAGGCGGCCTCCAGCAGACGGCGGCTGTACTGCATGTCGCGCGCGCGCTGGCGGCGCTGGCGCCAGTTGACCAGCAGCAGGCAGATGCAGGCATAGGCCAGCGCCGCCGCCACGGTGGCGTTGCGCGCATTGGCCAGCACCGGCTCCAGCGGCGCCATCACCTGCATGGTCCAGCCAGCGGGGCCAACCGTGCGGCCCAGTTCCAGGTAGCGGTCGGCGCGCTCGGCGCCGTCCGGGGCAAAGGTGGTCCTGGTGGCGGGCGATTCGTCGCGCACGCGCACCAGCCGCGCGCCGTCGGTCAGTGTGGTGTCCGCCAGCCAGCGCGTGACCGGCGAGGTCAGCGGCTCCAGCGGCAGCGGCGTCACCGCGCGGCCGTGGTACTGGCGGGTGTTTTCCATCTCGGCCTGCAGCGCCGGCGGCAGCGGGCGCAGGGTGCGGTACTGCCAGGCCGACACCGACGACAGGAAGATCACGCCATGGTCGTCGCTGACCATCAGCGGCTCGGCGCCGCTGCCGGCGCGCTGGAACCACTCCAGGTTGAGCTTGACCACGGTCACGCCGATGACCTTGCCGCCGGACTCGACCGGCTGCGCGAGGTAGTAGCCGGGCTCCTCGCTGGTGATGCCGATGGCATAGAAGCGCCCCATCTTGCCGCCCGCGGCGGCCTGGAAGTAGGGGCGGAAGCGGTAGTCGGTGCCGACAAAGCTGCCGGGCTGGCCGTGGTTGCTGGCCGCCAGCGCAATGCCGTTGGCGGCGATCACATAGGTGGCCGAGGCATGCGCGCGGCGATTGACCTCCACCAGGTACTGGTTGGCGTCGGCCACGCGTTGCGGGTCGTTGGGGGAGTCCAGCAGCCCGCGCACGAAGGGGTGTAGCGAGACCAGCGCGGGCAGGAATTCGTAGCGGTCGAGGGTGCTTTCCAGCGTGGCGGCGTAGCGGTCGGCGCGCGTGGCTGTGCTTTGCTGCAGGGTGGCCAGGCCGCGCTGGACCGAGACCAGCCAGGTCAGCGCGCACAGCAGCAGCAGGCCCGCGGCCAGGGCGACCGCAAAGCCCCACCAGCGGCCGTTGCCGCTGTCCGGCGCATGGGCCGGATGCGCGGCAGACGGGGCGGCGGGGTCATGCACGGCGAGAAAGTCGTCGGAGTGTGGCATCGGCGCGCGCGAAGGCTGTCGCGCCGATGATACTCGCTGGCGGGTGGCCGGGGCAGCCACCCGCATGGCGTCAGACGTTCTGGCCGGCGTCGGCCAGTACTTCAGCATCGCGGCCGCCGTGTTGCAGCTCACGGTTGAGCTTCTTGCGGTCAAGCTCGCGCTCCCATGCCGAGACCACCACCGTGGCCACGCCGTTGCCGATGATGTTGGTCAGCGCGCGGCACTCGCTCATGAAGCGGTCGATGCCAAGGATCAGCACCATGCCCGCCACCGGGATGGTCGGCACCACCGCCAGCGTCGCGGCCAGCGTGATGAAGCCCGAGCCGGTCACGCCGCTGGCGCCCTTGGAGGTGATCATCGCCACCGTCAGGATGGTCAGCTGCTGCATCAGCGTCAGCTCGATGCCGGTTGCCTGTGCAATGAAGATCACCGCCATCGTCATGTAGATGTTGGTGCCGTCCAGGTTGAACGAATAGCCGGTGGGCACCACCAGGCCCACCACCGAGCGCGAGCAGCCGAGCTTTTCCAGCTTCTCCATCATGTGCGGCAGCGCCGCTTCCGACGAGCTGGTGCCCAGCACGATCAGCAGTTCTTCCTTGATGTACGAGATGAAGCGCAGGATGCTGAAGCCGGTCAGGCGCGCCACCGTGCCCAGCACGAACACCACGAAGACGATGGCCGTGAAGTAGAAGGTGCCGATCAGCTTGAGCAGCGGCACCAGCGAGCCCAGGCCGTACTTGCCGATGGTGAACGCCATCGCGCCGAAGGCGCCGATCGGGGCCACCTTGGTGATCACGTGGACGATATGGAAGAACACCTTGGAGACCTGCTCGATCAGCTGCACCACGATGCGCGCGCGCTCGCCGAGCACGGCCAGCGCGGCGCCGAAGAACAGCGACACCAGCAGGATCTGCAGGATGTCGCCGTTGGCGAAGGCGCTGAAGACCGTGTCCGGGATGATGTGCATCAGGAACTCGACCGTGCTCTGGCCGTGCGCCTTGGACACGTACTGGGCAATCGCCTTGGTGTCCAGCGTGGCAGGGTCGATGTTGAAGCCCACGCCCGGCTTGAGCAGGTGCGCGGCGCCCAGTCCGATCAGCAATGCGAAGGTCGACACCACTTCAAAGTACAGCAGCGCCTTGCCGCCGACGCGGCCGACCTTCTTCATGTCGCTCATGCCGGCGATGCCGGTCACCACGGTACAGAAGATGATCGGGCCGATGATCATCTTGATCAGCTTGATAAAGCCATCGCCCAGCGGCTTCATCGCCACGCCGGTGTCGGGCCAGTAGTGGCCGAGCAGGATGCCGACGAAGATGGCGAACAGGACCTGCACGTACAGGATCTTGTAGAAGGGTTTTCTCATGATGTCGTCCTCGGTGTTGACCGTACCCGGCGGGGCCGCGCGGGCTGCGCGCCGTCACGGTTGCGGCGCGTTCAGGAATGTGAATTCGCAACCGCCGTGCCAGTCACAGCGGCATTGCTAACTGGTTGATTCACAAGGAAACGCCGGCCTGGCAGGGGCGCGCGGCCTCCGGGATTCCGGAAATCCGGACGGTGCGGCTCCGGGGTTTCGGAATGCCGGAGGCGTCGCAGGTGCGCGAAGCGCCACCCGCCGGGAGCCGGCGGCAACTTTCACGGCCGTGCCAGGGCGCCGCCTTCGCGGCCATGCAGCCGCGACACCGTATAATTCCGAGCTTCCGTTCAATGCTGTCCGGGCCGTGCCGCCGTCCGGGGCCGCCTTCTCACACCGTACGCATGAGCAGCTACTACCAGCACCACGTCTTCTTCTGCCTGAACCAGCGCGAGGCCGGCGAGAACTGCTGCGCCAACCACAACGCCCAGGCGATGCAGGAATACGCCAAGAAGCGTTGCAAGGAACTGGGCATCGCCGGCGGCGAAGGCCGGGTGCGCATCAACAAGGCAGGCTGCCTGAACCGTTGTGAACTCGGCCCGGTGCTGGTGGTCTACCCCGAGGCCATCTGGTACACCTTTGTCGATGAGCACGACATCGACGAAATCATCGACAGCCACCTGATGAAGGGCAAGCCTGTCGAACGGCTGATGGTGGACCGCTGAACGAACCGAAGCCGGCGCATGCCGGCTGGTTGTTTCCCTGTTTTGCCGCTTTGCTGTATTGCCCCGCCGCCCGCCAGCCGGACGGTTTTTTCATTTTTGCCCGGGCTTGCCGCCGGGCGCTTGCTTCACCGCCATCCTGACCGCCATCATGAACGCGCATACCCAGGTACTTTCCATTGCCGGTCCCGCCGGTGCGATCGATCTCTCGGTAGACCTGCCGCAAGGTGAGCCGCGCGGCCTGGCGCTGGTGGCGCATCCGCATCCGCTGTTCGGCGGCACCAAGGACAACAAGGTCGCGCAGACACTGGCGCGCAGCTTCGTGCAGCTGGGCTATGCCACGGTGCGCCCCAACTTCCGCGGCGTGGGCGGCAGCGCCGGCGAGCATGACAACGGCATCGCCGAGCAGGACGACCTGCTGGCCGTGGTGGCCTGGATGCGCCAGCAGACCGCGTGGTCGGCTCAGGCCGCAACGCTGCCGCTGGCCATGGGCGGGTTCTCGTTCGGCAGCTTCGTCACCACCCACGTGGCACGCCGCCTGGCCGAGGCCGGCACGCCCGCGCAGCGCCTGGTGCTGGTGGGCACTGCCGCCAGCCGCTGGCAGGTGGCCGAGGTCCCGGCCGATACCATCGTGATCCATGGCGAACAGGACGACACCGTGCCGCTGGCCAGCGTGTTCGACTGGGCCCGCCCGCAGGAGCTGCCGGTGATCGTGATCCCCGGCGCCGACCATTTCTTTCACCGCAAGCTGCACCTGATCAAGCAGCTCGTCGTCAATGCGTGGGAACGGTGAGGCCGGCACGCCGCCACCCGGACCATCCCCGCGCCACCTTCTTACTGTCGGAAAACAGAAACATGCTGAATAGAGCCACGACACGCCTTTCGTCCGCTTTTGCTCCCGCCGCCATCGCCGCCGCCGTCGTGCTGGCCGCCGCGCCTACCGCCGTCCTGGCGCAGGGCGTGCCGATGCCGCAGGTCGCAGCCAAGTCGTGGATGCTGTATGACGTGACCAGCGGCCAGGCCCTGGCGTCGCAGAATGCCGACGCGCGCATCGAGCCGGCTTCGCTGACCAAGCTGATGACCGCCTACCTGGCGTTCGAGGCACTCAAGGAAAAGCGCCTGACGCTGGACCAGTCGGTGGTGCCGACCAGCCTCGTGCTCAAGGTCAAAAGCGACGAGTCGCGCATGTTCATCGAGCCCAACAAGCCGGTCACCGTGCAGGACCTGCTGCTGGGCCTGATCGTGCAGTCGGGCAACGACGCCGCGCTGGCGCTGGCCGAGGCCGTGGGCGGCTCGGAAGAGGGCTTTGTCGCGATGATGAACCGCGAGGCCCAGCGCATGGGCATGAAGAACACCCACTTCACCAACACCGACGGCATTCCCGACCCGAACCACTACACCACCGCGGTCGACCTGGCGACGCTGACCACGCGCCTGATCAAGGACTTCCCCGAGTACTACGCCATGTACTCGCAGAAGGAGTTCACCTATAACAAGATCAGGCAGCCCAACCGCAACCGCCTGCTGTACATCGACCCGACCGTGGACGGCGTCAAGACCGGCCACACCAAGTCCGCCGGCTACTGCCTGATCTCGTCGGCCAAGCGGCCGTTGGCCAACGTGCCGGACGGCTCGCGCCGCCTCATCTCGATCGTGATCGGCACCACCACCGAACAGGTGCGCACCCAGGAAAGCCTGAAGATCCTCAACTACGGCTTCCAGTTCTTCGACACGCTGCGCCTGTACGACAAGGGCCAGGTGCTGGCCACGCCGGACATCTACAAGGGCAAGAGCGGCACGGTCAAGATCGGCGTGCAGAACGAGACCTTCGTCACCGTGCCCAAGGGCACCGGCGGGCGCCTCAAGCCGGTGCTGGAGCGCCAGGAACTGCTGATCGCGCCGATCTCGGCGGGCCAGCAGGTGGGCATGGTCAAGCTGATGGACGGCACCAACAAGGTGGCGGAGTTCCCGGTGGTGGCGCTGGAAGAAGTGCCCGAGGCCGGCTTCTTCGGCCGCCTGTGGGACACCATCCGCCTGTGGTTCAAGCGCAAGTGACCTGAATGCGCGCAAGCCGGCGCGCCGTGTGGCGCGCCGGTTTCGTGCCGGAGAATCCGACATGACAACCGACAACCAAGGCAGCGGCAACAAGCCCGGCGATATCCCGCCGGAGCAGTCGCTGATCGAGTATCCCAGCCACTTCCCCATCAAGGTGATGGGCGCGATGCAGGACGGCTTTGCCGAGGCCATCGTCACGCTGGTGCAGGAGTTCGATCCCGACTTCCACGCCGGCAAGATGGAAATGCGCCCCTCCAGCGGCGGCAACTACCTGGGCCTGACCGTGACGGTGTGGGTCACCAGCCGCGAGCAGCTCGACGACTTGTATCGGGCGCTGACTTCGCATCCGATGGTGAAGGTCGTCCTCTAAGGCGTCCTTCCCGCATTGTTTTCTCCCCTCTCCCGCACGCGGGAGAGGGGCAGGGGGTGAGGGCAGGCGCTGGCCTACCGACACGCATCACTTCGTTGACGCTCCCGCCCTCACCCCCACCCCTCTCCCGCAAGCGGGAGAGGGGAGCCGCCTTGATGCGTTCGCGCCAGTTTCAATTGCTGGTGGCCTGCAGTTTCCCCATATCAACATGAACACCATCACCCTGAAACCCGGCAAGGAAAAATCCCTGCTGCGCCGCCACCCGTGGATCTACGCCACCGGCATTGCCACGACCGAAGGGCGCTGCGAGCTGGGCGCGACCGTGATCGTGCGCGCCGCCGACGGCCGCTTCCTGGCTAAGGCCGCCTACAGCCCAGAGTCGCAGATCCGCGCGCGCGCGTGGACCTTCGATGAAAACGAGCCGGTCGACCACGCCCTGTTCAAGCGCCGCGTGGCCGCGGCCATTGCCTACCGGCGCCAATGGGTGAAAGACAGCGACGCGGTGCGGCTGATCTTCGGCGAATCCGACCGGCTGCCCGGCCTGATCGTCGACTACTACGGCAATGGTGAAAAGGGCCAGCTGGTGTGCCAGTTCAATTCGGCCGGGGTGGAACACTGGAAGACCGCGATCGTGCAGGCACTGGTCAAGGAGACCGGCTGCCCCAACGTCTATGAGCGTTCCGACGCCGCCGTGCGCCAGCGCGAGGGCTTGGAACTGGTGACCGGCGTGCTGGCCGGCGCCGAGCCGGATCCGGCGCTGTCGGTCACCGAGCACGGCGTGCGCTACTACGTCGACGTGCGCAACGGCCACAAGACCGGCTTCTACGTCGACCAGCGCGACAACCGCAAGCTGGTGGGCGACCTGGCCGCCGGGCGCGAGGTGCTGAACTGCTTCTGCTATACCGGCGGCTTCTCGCTGGCGGCGCTGCGCGGCGGCGCCACCTCGGTGACCTCGATCGATTCGTCGGGCGAGGCGCTGAAGATCGCCGCGGGCAATGTCACGCTCAATGGCTTCGAACCCGAGCGCGCCACCTGGCTCGATGCCGATGTGTTCAAGACCCTGCGTGAGTTCCGTGCCGAGGGCCGCCAGTTCGACCTGATCGTGCTGGACCCGCCCAAGTTTGCCCCGTCGGCACAGCATATCGACCGCGCCGCGCGCGCCTACAAGGAAATCAACCTGGTCGGCATGCAGCTGCTGCGCCCGGGCGGGCTGCTGTTCACCTACTCGTGTTCGGGCGCGATCAGCATGGAGCTGTTCCAGAAGATCGTGGCGGGCGCGGTGACCGATGCGCGCGCCGATGCGCGCATCCTGCGGCGCCTGTCCGCCGGCACGGATCACCCGATGCTGGCGGCGTTCCCGGAAGGGGAGTACCTGAAGGGGTTGTTGCTGGAAAAGGTGGCGTAGGCCAGTCAGGCCACGCATACACGGACGGCAGGCACGAGTCATGAACAAACTCTCTGAAATGCATGCCTTCGTGGCCGTGGTCGATGCCGGCAGCATTACCGAGGCGGCACGGCGGCTGGGCACGACCAAGTCGGTGATCAGCCAGCGTGTGCAGCTGCTGGAGCAACGGCTCGGCGCCATGCTGCTGCAACGCGGGCGCGGTGCCGAGCCGACCGAAGCGGGGCAGGTCTTCCACGAATACTGCGTGCGCATCCTGGCCGAGGTGGGCGAGGCCGAGGACGCCGTGCTGGCCGCCAACACCAGCCTGCGCGGCTCGCTGCGGCTGGCTGTGCCGATGGCCTTCAGCATGCAATACCTGGCTGGGCCCGATGCTGTCGGCGTTTTCGCTGCGCTACCCTGAGCTGCGCCTGGATGTGGAGTCCGACGACCGCTACGTCAACCTGCACGACGGCAACTTCGACGTGGCCATCCGCATGGGCCAGCTGCCCGATTCCTCGCTGGTCGCGCGCCCGATCGCGCCCAACCTGCACCTGATCTGCGCCAGCCCCGGCTACCTGGCCGCGCACGGCACGCCCGCGCACCCGACCGACCTGCGCCACCACGAGGGCCTGCTCTATTCCAACCGCGAGCCGCACGGCATGTGGCAGCTGCCGGTGCAGGGCGAGCTGCAGTCGTTCCGCATCCGCGGCCGCCTGCGCACCGACAGCGGCCATCACCTGCTGGCCGCCGCCTGCGGCGGACTGGGCCTGGCGATCCTGCCGGCCTTCCTCGCCGCGCAAGCCATCGCTGCCGGCGAACTCTGCATCGTGCTGCCCGGCTACCAGCCCTCCGGCGGGCAGATTTCTGCGGTCTACCGGCGCTCGCACCGGGCTTCGCCCAAGATCCATGCGCTGGCGGATTTCCTGGCCGCGCAGATCGGCCAGCCGCCGGTTTGGGAGCTGGCGATCGCGAACCATCTCGCCAGCGCCGGTCTCGGTTCGTAAATCCCGAACCCCGGATTCTGTATCCGCCGTCTTTTACGGACGGCGTGGTCTGACTAGTCTGTGTGCACCGGGGCATCGCCCCAGAACGGAAACGCACAGACAACCATGACCCGCTCCAAGCATCGCAACCCCAAGCCTTCCCTGCGCAAGTTCTTCAGCCACAGCCTGACGCTGGCCGCCGCGGCCGTCACCTGCGGCGGCTCGTTCGGCCGCCTCGCCCAGGCCGCCAGTGCCGACCAGCCGCGCACTGCCGGGCCGGCCCGCGCCGTTGATGTGATCGTGGTCGGCGGCGGCTCGGCTGGCGCGGTCATGGCACGGCGGCTGAGCGAGAACCGCCAGCGCAATGTGCTGCTGCTCGAAGCCGGGCACAGCTATGCGCCGCAAGGCTATCCCGACGCGATCGCCAGCAGCGACAGCGTGGCGCCGGCCGCGTTCGACTGGGGCTACAAGTCCGAGCCCGGCTACGTCGACCATCCGATCGGCGCGGTGCGCGGCAAGGTGCTGGGCGGCAGCTCGGCGGTCAACGGCGCGGTGGCGCTGCGTGCGCGCCCGGAGGACTTCCGGCGCTGGAACCTGGAAGGCTGGAGCTACGACGAGATGCTGCCCTTCTTCCGCAAGCTGGAGCGCCGCACCGGCGGCAGCGACGCGCTGCACGGCCGCAGCGGGCCGCTGCCGGTGCGCCAGCTGAACCGTGCCGACGTCACGCCGATGCAGCGCGCCTTTATCGATGCGGCGCTGGCCAACGGCTTCCGTGCGATTGCCGACTTCGACGATGCCGATGCGCACGGCGTCGGCCCGTATCCGATGAACGTGGTAGACCATGTGCGCGTGAACACCGGCATGGCCTACCTGACCGACGAGGTGCGGGCCCGCCCGAACCTGGCCATCCGCGCCGATGTGCTGGTCGACAAGGTTCTGTTCGAAGGCCGGCGCGCGATCGGCGTGCAACTGGCCAATGGCGAGCAGATCCATGCCGGCGAGGTCATCCTGTCGGCCGGCAGCTACGGCAGTGCCGCCATCCTGCTGCGCTCGGGCGTGGGTCCGTTCGACCACCTGCGCGAACTCGGCATCCCGGTGGTGAAGGACGCGCCGGTGGGGCGCAACCTGGTGGACCATCCGTTCTTCTACAACGCCTACGCGGCCCGGCCGGACCGGATCGGCGCGCAGTCGCCGGCGATCGGCGCCAAGGTGTGGACCCGCAGCACCGGCGCCACGCCCGGCGAACTGGACCTGCACATCACGGCCACCCACTTGTTCCCGCACGACCAGAGCCCCACCGGCGTGGGCTTCGTGCTGGCGGTGGCGCTGACGCGCCCGCAGTCGCGCGGCCGCCTGTGGCTGGCCAGCCGCGATCCGGCGGTGGCGCCAAAGATCGACCTGAACTTCCTCTCGATGCAGCAGGACCGCGAGCGCCTGCTGGAAGGCATCAGGCTGGCGCGCAGCCCGGGCCGCACCGCGCCGCTGGCGGACCTGATCCATGCCGAGCTGAACCCCGGCCCGCAGGCCACCAGCGACGAGGCCGTGCTGCAGGCGGTGGGCGCCACGCTCGACACCTATCACCATCCCACCTCGACCGCGCCGATGGGCGTGGCCGGCGATCCGGCGGCGGTGGTCGACCTGGAGGGCAATGTGCACGGCGTACAGGGCCTGCGCGTGGTCGATGCCTCGATCTTCCCCGACGTGCCTTCGGTAGCGACCAACATCACCACCATCGCCGCGGCCGAGCGCATCGCCAGCCGCTTTGCCTGAGCCGGAGAACGACGACATGACCATGCCCACGGCACTGAACTGGATCGACGGCGAATGGGTGGACTCCGGCCTGTACCGCGACGCCATCGACCCCGCTACCTCCGCCGTCATCGGCCGCTACGCCGACGCCGGCCGGGCCGAGGCCGAACAGGCCATCGGCGCCGCCTCCCGCGCGCTGCAGGCGAGCGCGTGGCGGCACGACCGCGCCTTGCGCGCCAGGGTGCTCAACGAACTGGCCGATGCCTTCGAGCGCCATGCCGACACGCTGGCCGACATGCTCTGCGCCGAGAACGGCAAGGTGCGCGCCGAGGCCGCCTTCGAGGTCGGCATGGTGCCGGCCAAGCTGCGCTACTACGCCGGGCTCGCGCTCACCGAATACGGCCGCGCCGCCGAGCCGCGGCGGGGGCGGCTGTCGCTGGTGCTGCGCGAGCCGATGGGAGTGGCCGGCATCATCGTGCCGTGGAATTCGCCGGTGGTGCTGATGGTGCGCTCGCTGGCGCCGGCACTGGCGGCGGGCTGCACCGCGGTGATCAAGATGCCGGGGCAGACGGCGCTGACCAATGCGCTGGTGGCGCGCATCATGGCGCGCGCGCCGTCATTGCCGCGCGGCGTGGTCAACCTGTTCAGCGAGTCGGGCGCGGAAGGCTCGCGCGCGCTGGTGGAGTCGCCGCACGTGCCGGTGATCAGCTTCACTGGCAGCTCGGCCACGGGCCGCGCCATCAGCGCCGCGGGCGCGCGCCACCTGAAGCGGTTCGGGCTCGAGCTGGGCGGCAAGACCCCGATGATCGTGTTCGACGATGCCAGCCTCGACGCGGCGCTGCCGGTGCTGGAGAAGGCGCTCACGGTATTCGCCGGGCAGTTCTGCATGACCGGCTCGCGCCTGCTGGTGCAGCGCGGCGTGGCGGACGCGCTGCGCCAGCGGCTGGCCGACCGGCTGGCCGCGGTACGCGTCGGCCCGGCCGCCGAGGCGGCCAGCCAGATGGGGCCGCTGATCGACAAGGCCAACGTGGCGCGAGTGGATGGCATGGTGGAAGCGGCGATTGCCGACGGCGCGCGCGTGCTCGTGCGCGGCGGGCCGGTCACCGAAGGCCCGCTTGCGCGCGGCGCGTTCTACCGCCCGACGCTGCTGGAGGTGGACGACCCGAACATGGAGATCGTGCAGAAGGAAGTGTTCGGCCCGGTGCTGACGCTGCAGGTCTTCCACACCGAGGCCGAGGCGGTGGCACTGGCCAACCACAGCGAGTACGGGCTGGCCGCCAGCGTGTGGACGCGCGACGTCGACCGCGCGCTGCGCATGGCGCGCGCGCTCGAGGCGGGCACCGTGTGGATCAACCACTGGGCGTCGGTCTACGACGAATTCGAGGAGGGCGGCTACAAGCAGTCGGGGCTGGGCCGGCTCAACGGCGTGGCCGCGATCGATGACTTCGTCGAGTACAAGCACATCGCGCTGGCGCCGGGGTAGCGCGCAGGCTCAGCGCCACATATTGCGCATCCGGCTGGCCAGGTCCACCGGCGCCAGCGCCGGCCTTGCCGGCGCCTCGCCCGGCATCGGCGGCGGCGGCCAGGCACGGCTGTGGAAGTTGGGCATCACGCGATTCGGCAGGAAGCGCGTGCGCGACGCATACACATGCCGGTCGCCGAAGCCCACCTGCTGGTGCACGTAGAAGCGCTGCGGCACCACGATATCCAGGTGGTCCTTGGCCCGCGTCATCGCCACATAGAGCAGCCGCCGTTCTTCCTCGATCTCTTCGGTGGTGCCGGTCGCCAGGTCGCTCGGCATGCAGCCGTCGACCGCATTGAGCACGTATACCGCTTTCCACTCCTGGCCCTTGGCCGAGTGGATGGTCGACAGGATCAGGTAGTCCTCGTCGCGCGAGGGCACGCCGGATTCGTCGCTGGAGGCGCTGGGCGGGTCCAGCGTCAGCTCGGTCAGGAAGCGCTCGCGCGCGCCGTAGGTGGCGGCGATGCGCTCCAGCTGCTGCAGGTCGGCCTGGCGCGCGGCGGCATCGTCGTGCAGGCGCTCCAGGTGCGGCGCGTACCAGGCCAGCACTTGCTCGAACTCCGACGGCCACGGCGAGGTCGGCGCCATCAGCGCGCGCGCCAGCGCCAGCAGGTCGGCCCAGGCGGGCGCTGCGGCCGGCGGCGGCTCGAATTCCTGCAGCGAGAACAAGGGCTCGGTGGCCAGCGCCATCGCATCGAGCACGCGCGCCGCGGTCTTGGGGCCGATACCGGGCAGCAGCTGCAGCGTGCGGAAGCCCGCCATGCGGTCGCGCGGGTTTTCCAGCCAGCGCACCACCGCCAGCACGTCCTTGACGTGGGTTGATTCAAGGAATTTCAGCCCGCCGAACTTCACGAACGGGATATTGCGCCGGGCCAGCTCGATCTCTACCTGCGCGCTGTGGTCGGCGGCGCGGAACAGCACCGCCTGTGCCATCAGCGTCAGGCCGGCCTCGCGCCGCGCCAGCACCTGCTCGACCACGTAGCGGGCCTGGTCGGCCTCATCGTTGACCACGATCACGCCGGGCTTTTCGGCCGAGGCGCGTTCGGACCACAGGTCCTTGGTATAGCGCTCGGCCGCCAGCCCGATCACGGCGTTGGCGGCCTGCAGGATCGGCTGCGTCGAGCGGTAGTTCTGCGACAGCGTGACCTGCTGCGCGGCCGGCGTGAACTGCGCCGGGAAGTCCAGGATATTGCGCACGGTGGCGCCGCGGAAGGCGTAGATCGACTGCGCGTCGTCGCCCACCACGGTCAGGCCGCGGCCGTCCGGTCGCATGGCCAGCAGGATCGACGCCTGCAGCGCATTGGTGTCCTGGTATTCGTCGACCAGCACATGGTCGAAGCGCGCGCCCATGTCCTGCGCGATGGTGGGCTCGGCCATGGCCTGCGCCCAGTACAGCAGCAGGTCGTCATAGTCCAGCACATGCTGCTTCTGCTTGGCCTCGACATAGCCGGCGAACAGCGTGCGCAGCGCATCGGCCCACATCGCGTAGCGCGGGAACTGCTGCCTGAGCACGTCTTCCAGCGGCGCCTGGGTGTTGACCACGCGCGAGTAGATCGCCAGGCAGGTTTCCTTCTTCGGGAAGCGGCTGGCGGTCTCCGACAGGCCCAAGTCGTGGCGCACCACGTGCATCAGGTCGGCGGCATCGCCGCGGTCGCTGATGGTGAAGGCGGGCGACAGGCCCAGGGTCTCGGCGTATTCGCGCAGCAGGCGCGCGCCGATGGCGTGGAAGGTGCCGGACCACTGCAGCGCCGCGCGCCCCGCGCCGGTCTGGGTGCCGAGCGCCTGGTCGACGATGCGCTCGACGCGCCGTCCCATCTCGGCCGCGGCGCGGCGCGAGAACGTCAGCAGCAGGATGCGTCGCGGATCGGCGCCGGCCAGCACCAGGTGCGCGACCCGATGCGCCAGCGTATTGGTCTTGCCCGAGCCGGCGCCGGCGATGATCAGCAGCGGCGCGTCGCCGCCGTGCTCCACCGCGGCGCGCTGCTCCGGGTTGAGCCGGGACAGGTAGGCGGGGACGTCATCGGCTTCAGGGGCAGCGAGGTCGGCGGCGGGGGCTAGTTCCAAAGTCACAGGCGGGGCTCGGGGAAGGCTCAGAAAAGGCTGGCGCCAACTGTATATCCATACAGGGACGTCGCGCAACCTGCTGCCCTGGCGATCGTGCGTAAAAACAAAAAAAGGTGCTCGATGAGCACCTTTTCGCTGCGGTTGCCGCCGGGAGCGTTACGCGGACTTTGCCAGCGCGCCATCCAGCAGCTTGTGCAGGGCGTCCCACTCGGGCTCGCCCACATAGCGCTTCAGGATGCGGCCGTCCTTGTCGACCACGAAGGTGGTCGGCGTCAGCTGCACATTGCCGAAGGCCTTGGCCGCGGCGCCGTCGGAATCCATCGCCACCTTGAATGGCAGGCCGCGCGTCTTGGCGTAGTTCATCACATACATGGGCGGGTCGTAGTTCATCGCCACGGCGACGAATTCCAGCCCCTTGCCCTTGAACTGCTCATAGGTGCGGACCATGTCCGGCATTTCCTTGACGCAGGTGGCGCAGCTGGTGGCCCAGAAGTTGATCATGTAGACCTTGCCCTTGAGGTCGGCGGTGCTGACCTTCTCGCCCGACAGCAGCGTGAAGGTGGCCGCCGGGGCCGCGTTGGCCGGCGACAGCGCGCGGTAGCCGAACCAGCCCAGCAGCGCGAGCACGACCACGGCCACGACGATGGGCCAGGGCTTGCGGGAGGATTTGGTGGCAGGGGCAGCAGTGGTCATGGAATCCGGGTCGGGCAGGTTCGGTCAGCAATGGGACATTCTAATGCCGTGGGCGTTCGCGCGCTGCGCGGGGCCGGGCTGCGGCAATCTGCCGCAAGCGCCCCATCCATTCAGCGCCGGGTGGCGATGGCGGCGCGTGCCTGGTCCAGCGCCTGTTCCAGGTAGGCGCCGTAGAAATCCGGTTGCATGCCGCGCAGCGGGCCGGCGGCAGCGCGGCCCTGGCGGTCCAGGAACAGCACTGTGGGCGCCACCCGCACCTGGTGCGCCCGCGCCCACGCGCGCGCGGTGGTCAGGCTGCCGTCGGCATCGCGCAGCGGGGTGTCGGCGGTCATGTCGAGCTCGCGCACGGCAATCTCGCCGGCGGCGGCCTGCGGGCCCAGGTAGTTGCGGCGCACGGCGTCGCAATAGCTGCAGCCCGGCATCGACACCAGCACCACCAGCGGCTCGCCGCGGCGCGCGGCCTCGGTGCCGTGGGCGCCCAGGTCGGTGGCCGGCGGCAGGTGGGCGGGGCTGGCCGCGGCTGCGGGCATGCCGGCCGCGGCTGCCAGCAACGCGCTCGCGGCCACCCAGCGCAGGCTGGTGATGGCAAAGGCGTGGCGGGCGATGCGGGCGGCAGGCATGGCTGGAACGTGGGGGCAGGGGGTAGCGGGAGCGGCGCGGCAAGCACTGGCGCGCCGCTTTCGGGATAATACCGGTTTCCGCCCGCAGGCGATGGCGCCCGCCAGCGCCGCCCGCAGCCTGCGCGCGCCGTCCCCCCATGGATCCCCGATGCGTCTTGTGCAGCCCCCGCCGAGCTTTCCTGCCGCTGTCCGCCGGCCGCTGCTGTGCTGTGCCGCCGCGCTGGCATTGGCCCTGTGCGCCTGTTCGCCGCGCTATGACTGGCGCACCATCCAGTCCGGCGAGGGCGCTTATGCCGCGCTCTATCCGGGCAAGCCCACCAGCGCCGCGCGCGACGTGACCATTGCCGGGCGCAAGCTGCCGATGACGATGGAAGCCGCGCGCGTCGACGACACGCTCTTCGCCGTGGGCGTGGTGACGCTGCCCGCCGATGACGAAGCGCTGCGGCGCGAGGCGCTGGCGGCGATGCAGGCCGGCCTGCTGGCCAACCTTGGCACGCCGTCGGGCGAGCCGCGCGCGCGGCCCGTCACCGTGATGAGTGCCGACCGTCCGGGCCGCCCGCTTGCCGGCGTGGAAGTGCAGGCCAGCGGGGTGTCGCCGCAGGACCAGTCGCCGCGCCGGCTGACGGCGCGCCTGGTGGCCGTGGGTACGCGCGCGTACCAGGCGGTGGTGCTGGAATCGGGCGATGCCGCGCGCGACGCGCGCCAGGCCGAGCAGGTGGAGCAGTTCCTGGGCGGCTTCCACCCGTTCTGACGCGCCGCAGGAAAGATTATTTGTGCCGTGGCTGCGGGAGCGTGGCCCCGGCATGGTTGTTGTCAAAGGAGAGTTGGGATGCGTTGGGAAGTGTGGTTGGCTTATTTCGCCGCGTGCTGGGTGATCGCCGTGTCGCCGGGGTCGGGCGCGGTGCTGTCGATGAGCCATGGGCTCTCATACGGGCTGCGCAGGACCACCACCACCATCTTCGGCCTGCAGGCCGGGCTGGTGATCGTGCTGCTGGTGGCGGGCGGCGGCCTGGGCGCGCTGCTGCTGGCCTCGGAGCAGGCCTTCATGGTGGTCAAGACGATTGGCGCGCTGTACCTGATCTACCTCGGCGTGCAGCAATGGCGCGCGAAGATGGAGAGTGGGGCGGACCAGGGTGGCAGCGCCGCCCCCGTGCGCGTGGCGGTGATGAGCCGGCGCCGGCGCTTTGCCACCGGCCTGCTGACCAATGTGACCAATCCCAAGGGCATCATCTTCATGGTCGCGGTGCTGCCGCAGTTCATCGATCCCAACCGGCCGCTGGCGCTGCAGCTGGCGATCCTGGCCGCCACCATGTGCTGCGTGGACCTGTTGGTGATGCATGGCTATGCGCTGCTGGCTTCGCGCATGCAGGGGCTGTTCCGCAATGCGCGCGCGGTGCGCTGGCAGAACCGCTTCTTTGGCAGCGTGCTGATGGCGGTGGGCGCGGCGCTGTTCTTCGTGCGCCGGCAACACGCCTGAGCAGGGTCTGCATCATTACTGGCGCGCACCGGCCGGGTTTGCTTCAATGAGGAGGAAACCCGGCCACGGAGACCCCGCATGCCCGCCTTGCCGAACCCCCACGCCGGTGCGCGCCTGCAGCCGCGCCATACCGTGCCCCCGGTCGAAGAGCCCGGGCCGCCGGGCATCCCCCCGGACTTGCCGTTGCCGCCAGAGGAAGACCCGACCCCGCCCCCGGTCGAGCCGCCGGTGGCCGGGCATGCCGGGCGCTACTGCTTCAGTTCGTAGAAGTCGTTCAGGCAGTACGCGTCGGTCAGTTCGACCGGCTGGTCGCCATGGGTGTAGCCGGTGCGCCGGATGTGCAGCAGCGGCTCGCCCGGCTCGATGCCCAGGCGTGCGGCCAGCTCCTCAGTTGCCACGATCGCGCGCAGCTTCTCGGTGACGCGCAGCACTGGCTTGCCGATCCGCTCCAAGTAGGCGTACAGCGATTCGCCGATGGCGCTGGCGTCGGGCAGCACGGCCAGCGCCAGCGTGGTGACATCCATCCAGAAAATCTGCCCGTCGGCCTTGCGCAGGCGGGTCAGCCTGACGATCTCATCGCCTTCCGGCAGTGCCAGTGCCGTGGCCTCTTGCGTCGTGGCGCGGCGGCGTTCGAACGCCACCAGCTCGCTGGCCGGCGTCATGCCGCGCCGGCGCGCCAGCTCGCTGAAGTTGTCCAGCCGCGCCGCCTTCGGCTCAGGGCGCGGCGCGATAAAGGTGCCCGCGCCGCGGCTGCGCGTGATCGCGCCGTCCTCCGCCAGCACCTGCAGCGCGCGGCGGGCCGTGACGCGTGAAATCCCCAGTGAATCCACCAGCGTGCGCTCGGACGGCAGCGCATCGCCCACCCGCCATTGGCCGGCCTGGATGGCCGCAGCCAGCCTGCGCGCCACTTGCAGGTAGATCGGCGTCGCCTCCGCTTCGTCCGGCTTGAGCGCCTGCAGCCGTTGATCCATTGCGAATCCTCGTAGGTACCAGAATGTGGGGGAGATGATACCACTTTAGGACATTTCGAGTCGATGTGGCCGGACTTGCGCTGCCTGGGTGATGGAAACGCCACAGCCTTGCACCTCGTCAATTGGTATTGGAATGGTTTCGCTGACTATGCTGCCGGAAAGCGCTGCCGGGATTCAGGGAAATCCTAGGCGTCCTAGGCGTATTCAAGGATTTTTCGATGAATCCGGCCAATGTGAGAGCCGTGCAAGGGCTGCTTTGCGTTATCTCAATAAAGATGCCACTTAGATACAATTACGTCGTAGTGATTTTCACTGGTATTTTTATTGTCAGTGGCCGTCTATCTTTCCCCTGACCCTGGCGCCGCCGCATTCCCGCACCGGCTGCCGCGATTTCTGGAAGCAAGATGGCTGAGACGAGCGAAACCCTGTTGCTGCGGGCTCCGGTAAGCGGAGTGCTGCTTCCCCTCGCGGCGGTGCCGGACCCGGTCTTTGCCGACGGCATGTTCGGCGACGGCCTGGCCATCGACCCCCTGAGCGACACGCTGGTGGCGCCTTGCGACGGCACCATCGTCCACCTGGCCGCCACTGGCCACGCCCTGACGCTGCTGTCCGGCGTCTACTACGCCACCCTGAACCAAAGCGGCGGGCATGGCACGCTTGTCACACTGGGCGCAAAGTATGACTTCTCGAAGCGCACCTCGCTGTATGGCACGGTGGCGTCGGTGTTCAACTCGCGCAATGCCACCTTCTCGGTGGAGGCGTCGCCGGACACCATGCCGGGCGCCGGGGCGAACGCCTATGCCGGCATCATCCACCTGTTCTGACGGTGGCTGGCCGGTGATTCATTATTGGAGAGCATTGCCATGAAAGGAATCATCCTGACGCCGGCCGGCTGGATCTTCGGAGAGATCCATGCCGGCCCGGACGGACGCATCGCGCGCATCGAGGGCGTGCCCGCCACGCCTGAGCACAACGATGCCCCGTACGTGCTGCCGGGGTTTGTCGACCTGCTCAACCACGGCGGCGGCGGCAAGGACTTCATGGATGGCGAGGCCGCGGTGCCGGTGATCCTGCGCGCGCATGTGCGCTTTGGCACCACCAGCCTGCTGGGCAGCACCATGACCTCGCCGCACGACGTGCTGCTGCGCGCACTGCAGGCGCTGGGCCGGGCCTGTGCGCAGCGCCCGCCCGGCGCGGCGCGCATGCTGGGCGTGCACCTGGAAGGGCCGTATATCAATCCCGGCAAGCTGGGCGCGCAGCCGGATACCTCGGCCACTGCCACGCCCGAAGAACTGGAGCAGTACCTGGGCGCCGCGCCGCTGAAGGTAGTGACGCTGGCGCCCGAACTGCCGGGGCACCTGGGCATCATCCGCCTGCTGGCCGCGCGCGGGGTGCGCGTGCAGCTGGGCCACACGCTGGGCACCTATGAGGACGCGGTAGCCGCGCTGGATGCCGGCGCCAGTGGCTTCACCCACCTGTTCAACGCGATGACCCCGCTGCAGCACCGCGCGCCCGGCGTGGTGGCGGCAGCGCTGGCGCATGCCGAGTTTGCCGAGCTGATCCCCGACCTGCTGCACGTTCATCCGGGCGCGATCCGCGCCGCGCTGCGCGCGATTCCGCGGCTGTATGCGGTGACTGACGCCACCGCCGCCGCGGGCATGCCGGACGGCGTGTACCACCTGGGCAGCCAGACCGTCTACAAGGTCCACGGCAGCGTGCGCCTGGCCGACGGCACGCTGGCTGGCAGCGTGCTGACCATGGACCAGGCGCTGCGCAACTTTGTGTCGATCGGGCTGGACCTGGCCGATGCGTCGCGGCGCGTGTCGCTCTATCCGGCCCAGTACCTGGGCATGTCCGACCGCGGCATGCTGGCACAGGGCTGCTGGGCTGACGTGGTCGTGCTGGACCGCGCGCTCTCGGTGCGCACTGTTTATGTCGAAGGAGAATGCTGTGTCGAGAATGCTTGAAGAGGCGCTGAGCGCGCCGGCCGTGGTGGCCGCGCAGTTGGCGCAGGCGCCGCGCGTGGCCGCGCTGGCTGCGCAACTCGCCGCGCAGGCCTGGCCCGCGGCGCTGACCGTGGCGCGCGGCAGCTCGGACCATGCCGCCAGCTACTTTGCCACGCTGGTCACGCGCCGGCTGGGCGTGCCGGTGGCCTCGCTGCCGATGTCGACGGTGACGCTGCACGACAGCGCGCTGCGCGTGGCCGGGCTGCTGGCAGTGGCGTTCTCGCAGTCGGGCCGCAGCCCGGACCTGGTCGAGACCATGCAGGCGTTGCGCGACGGCGGCGCCGCCACCGTGGCGCTGGTCAACGCGCCCGATTCGCCGCTGGCGCAGGCGTGCGCGCATGAATTGCCCTTGCTCGCCGGCCCCGAGCAGAGCGTGGCTGCGACCAAGAGCTATATCGCCATGCTGTCGATGTCGGCGCTGCTGGTGGGGCATCTCGAGGCCGCGCGCAGCGGCGAGCGCGAGCTGGTCGATGCCTGCGCAGGCTTGCCGGCCGCGCTGGCGCAAGCGGCCGCGCAGGACTGGTCGGCGCTGGTGCCCGCGCTGCGCGACGTCGAGCGCATGATCGTGCTGGGCCGCGGCGCGGGCCTGGCGATCGCCCAGGAAGCGGCGCTCAAGCTCAAGGAGACCTCCGGCATCCAGGCCGAGGCCTTCTCCGGCGCCGAAGTGCGGCACGGCCCGATGGAAATCATCGGCGACGGCTACCCGCTGCTGGTGTTCGCGCCGCGCGGACCGGAACAGGCCGGGCTGCTGGCGCTGGCCGCCGAGATGCGCAAGCGTGGTGCGCGCGTGCTGCTGGCGGCGCCTCCTGGCACGGTTGATGCGGAGCTGCCCCTGGAGTTGCCACTGGTGCCGGCCGGCCATCCGCTGCTCGATCCGATCTGCGCCATCCAGAGCTTCTATGTCGCGGCGCAGGCGCTGGCGCTGGCGCGCGGCCGCAATCCCGACCAGCCGCAGTACCTGCGCAAGGTGACCGAGACGCGCTGAGCCGGCCCATACTGCCCCCAATACCGCCCCACGCCGCCCCGGCAAGCAAGGAGTCCGTCATGCAAACCACCCGAACCGCCTCTTCCTCCGGCACTGCCGACGCGCGGCCGCTGGACCTCGTCATCTTCGGCGGCGCCGGCGACCTGTCGGCGCGCAAGCTGCTGCCATCGCTCTACATGTGCCACCGCGACGGCAACCTGCCCGACGGCACCCGCATCATCGGCGTGGGCCGGCACCGCTGGGACCGCGAGGCCTTTGTCAATTTTGCCGATGAAAGCGCGCAACCCTTTGTCGATGCGCGCTACCTCGAGCCGGCCAAATGGCAGACCTTCCTGCAGCGGCTGGATTTCGTGCACGTTGACGCCTCGCAGTCCGGGGACTATCCGGCGCTGGCCGCGCAGCTGCGCCAGGACGCGCTGCGCATCTACTACATGGCGATGCCGCCCGGCTTGTTCGCGGCCACCTGCGACAACCTTGCCAGCCATGGCCTGATCGCCAACGACACCCGGCTGGTGCTGGAAAAACCGCTGGGCGTGGACCTGGCCTCGGCCATCGGCATCGGCGAGGTGGTCAGCCGCTACTTCAGCGAGGACCGCACCTACCGGATCGACCACTACCTGGGAAAGGAAACGGTGCAGAACCTGATGGCGCTGCGCTTCGGCAATTCGATCTTCGAGCCGCTGTGGCGCACGCCGTTCGTGCGCAGCGTGCAGATCACCGTGGCCGAGACCGTGGGCGTTGGCACGCGCGGCGGCTTCTACGACGAGGCCGGCGCCATGCGCGACATGGTGCAGAACCACCTGCTGCAGCTGGTCAGCATCCTGGCGATGGAGCCGCCGGCATCGCTCACCTCCGATGCGGTGCGCGATGAAAAGCTCAAGGTGCTGCGCTCGCTGCGGCCGATGTCGCCCGAGGACGTGCGCCGCAATACCGTGCGCGGCCAGTACACCGCGGGCGCCATCGCCGGCGAGCTGGTGCGCGGCTACCTGCAGGAAGAAGGCATTCCGCCCGACAGCCGCACCGAGACCTTCGTCGCGATGCGCGCCGAGCTGGGCACGTGGCGCTGGAACAAGGTGCCGTTCTACCTGCGCACCGGCAAGCGCATGCAGGAGCGCGTGACCGAGGTGGTGATCAACTTCGCCGAGGTGCCGCATTCGATCTTCGATGCCGGCAGCACGCTCCAGCCCAACCGCATGGTGATCCGGCTGCAGCCGGAAGAGTCGGTGCGGCTGACGCTGATGGTCAAGCAGCCGGGCGAGGGCATGAAGCTGAAACCGCTGAGCCTGGCGCTGAACCTGGACTCGGCCTTCACCTCCCGGCGCGCCGAAGCCTACGAGCGCCTGCTGCTCGACGTGATCCGCGGACGGCTGGCGCTGTTCGTGCGGCGCGATGAACTGCAGGCCGCCTGGACCTGGGTCGACCCGATCCTGGAAGCGTGGCGCCAGCAGGACGCGAACCCGCGCCCCTATACCGCCGGCACCTGGGGCCCGGCGGCATCGTCGGCGTTCATGGCGCGCGAAGGCGTGCAGTGGTCGGAGGAGGCGTGATGCGGCTGACCGAACGCCCTGCATGGCGGGCTCTCGCCGCGCTGGCGGCGCAGCCGCTGCCGCATCTGCGTGAACTGGTGCACGAGCCGGGCCGCGGCGACTACGCGCGCTTGTCGGCTGCCGGCATCGAACTGGACTTCACGCGGCAGCGCATCAGCCGCGCTGTCCATGAAGCGCTGCTGGCCCTGGCGCAAGACGCGGGCATCGAAGCGCAGCGCGACGCCATGCTCGCCGGCGAGCCCGTCAACGCCACCGAGGGCCGCGCCGTGCTGCATGTCGCGCTGCGTGGCGGCGCCGACGCGGATCCACCCTGGGGCAGCCAGCTGGCGGCGGAAATCGAAGCGGAACTGACGCGCGCCTGCGGCTTTGCCGATGCCGTGCGCCAGGGCAGCGTGCGCGGCTTCGGCGGCGCGCCGGTCCGGCATGTGGTCACCCTCGGCATCGGCGGTTCCGATTTGGGACCGCGCATGGCCTGTGAGGCGCTGGCCGCGCACGCCAGCGCCGTGCAGCTGCATTTCGTCTCCAACCCGGACCCGGCGCAGCTATACGCCGTGCTGCGCCATGCCGATCCCGCTGCCACGCTGTTCCTGGTCTCGTCCAAGACCTTCACCACGCACGACACGCTGATCAACGCCGCCTCGGCGCGGCAATGGTTGCTGGACCACGGCTGCCCGGAGGAGCAAGTGCCGGCACAGTTCGCCGCGATCACCGCCAACGCCGCGCGTGCGGTGGCCGAGGGCTACCTGCCGCAGCAGGTGTTCCGCTTCTGGGACTGGGTCGGCGGGCGCTATTCGCTGTGGTCGGCCATCGGCCTGCCGGTGATGATCGCCGCCGGCCCGCGCCAGTTCCGCGCGCTGCTGGATGGCGCGCACGCCATGGACACGCATTTCCGCAGCGCCCCGCTGGCGCAAAACCTGCCGGTGGCGATGGCACTATGCGGCATCTGGAACCGCAATTTTCTGGGCGCGCCGACGCAACTGGTCGCGCCCTACGCGGCGCCGCTGGCCAGGCTGCCCGCCTACCTGCAGCAGCAGGACATGGAGTCGTGCGGCAAGCGCGTGGACGCGGCGGGCAGGGTAGTGGGCCACGATACCGGCCCCATCGTCTGGGGCGGCCTGGGCCTGGACGGGCAGCACGCCTACTTCCAGCTGCTGCACCAGGGCACGCACCTGGTGCCTGCCGACCTGATCGGCATGCGCCGCTGCGAGGTGCCGCTGCCGCAGGCGCAGAAGCATCACCAGCTGGTGCTGGCCAATCTGCTGGCGCAGGCCAGCGCGCTGTCCTGCGGACGCAGCCACGATGAAACGCTGGCCGCCCTGTCGGCATCCGGCCTGCCGCCGCAGGAAGCCGAGCGGCTCGCGCCGCATCGCACCTTCCCCGGCAACGTGCCGGTCAGCCTGCTCTGGCTGGACACGCTCGACGCCGCATCGCTGGGCGCGCTGATCGCGCTGTACGAGCACAAGGTCTTCGTGCAGGCTGCGATCTGGGGCATCCACGCTTATGACCAATGGGGCGTGGAACTGGGCAAGGCGATCGCGTCGGACATGCAGGGGTGCCTGGCGCGGCGCGAGGTGCCAAAGGAGATGGATCCGGTGGGGGCTGCGACGCTGGCTTCGCTGGTAGGTTAGGCATTCAACCGCCCGCCATCCGCAACGCCCGCCGATACTGGATCGCCTCGCCCACGTGCGCGGCGGTCAGCACCTCGACACCTTCCAGGTCCGCGATGGTGCGGGCCACCTTCAGCACGCGGTAGTACGACCGCGCCGACCACGCCAGCCGCGTCATCGCGCCGCGCAGCAGCGCCTGCGCCTGCGGTTCCATCGTGCAGTTCTGTTCGATCTCGCGTCCGCCCAGTTCATTGTTGGGCTTGCCCTGCCGGGCCAGCTGGCGCTCGCGCGCGGCCAGCACGCGGGTGCGCACCATGGCGCTGGGTTCGCCGGGCGGGCCGTCGAGCATCTCGCCCTGGTCCTGCGCGGGGACTTCCACCTGCAGGTCGATGCGGTCGAGCATCGGGCCGGAGATGCGGGACTGGTAGCGCCGCACCTGGTCGGGCGTGCAGCGGCAGGGGCGGTCGGGATGGCCGAGGTAGCCGCACGGGCAGGGGTTCATCGCGGCGACGAACTGGAAGCAGGCGGGGAAGTCGGCGTGGCCGGCGGCGCGGGCGATGGTGATACGGCCGGATTCCAGCGGCTCGCGCAGGACTTCCAACACCCTGCGGTCGAACTCGGGCAGCTCGTCCAGGAACAGCACGCCGTGGTGTGCCAGCGAGATCTCGCCCGGGCGCGGGTTGCCGCCGCCGCCGCCCATGGCCGGCCCGGATGCCGTGTGGTGCGGCGACCGGCACGGGCGCTGGCCCCATAGCGCGGTGCGGAAGCCGCCCGGCGTCAGGCTCATGACCGCGGCGGACTCTAGTGCTTCCTGCAGCGTCATCGGCGGCAGCAGCCCGGGCAGGCGCTGCGCCAGCATCGACTTGCCGGTGCCCGGCGGGCCCACCAGCAGGGCGGAGTGCTGGCCGGCGGCCGCCACTTCCATGGCCCGGCGTGCCTGCGCCTGGCCGCGCACGTCGCGCATGTCGGGGCCGCGGTCCGTGGTGGCGGGCAGCAACGCCGGCATGGCGCGGGGCAGCCGCGCCTCCGGCAGTGGGCAGAGGTGGTCGCAGGCCTGGCGCAGCGTGGCGGCGGCATGCACCGCCAGGTCCTCGATCAGCGCGGCTTCGGCGCCATTGCCTGCGGCCACCAGGAAGGCGCGCGGCGCCTCGCCGGAGGCGGCGCGGGCGGCGTTGTCGCGCGCCAGGCCCATGGCCATGGCCAGCGCGCCGCGCACGGGGCGCAGTTCGCCGGACAGGGACAGCTCGGCGGCGAACTCATGCGCATCCAGTGCCTCGGACGGGATCTGGCCGCTGGCGGCCAGGATGCCGAGCGCGATGGCCAGGTCGAAGCGGCCGGATTCCTTGGGCAGGTCGGCCGGGGCCAGGTTGACGGTGATGCGGCGGTTGGGAAACTCGTAGCCGCTGTTGAGGATGGCGGCGCGTACGCGCTCGCGGCTTTCGCGCACGCCGGTGTCGGCCAGGCCGACGATGGTGAAGGCCGGCAGGCCGTTGGCAAGGTGGGTCTCGACCCGCACCGGCGGCGCGGCGATGCCGGTCAGCGCCCGGCTGCGTAGGACGGCAAGGCTCATGTCATCGAACTACTAGGAAGCGCTAGACAGCATGAGCCATGGGAACCACTTGACACCCGAGATCGGCGAGGCGTTTGAGCAGTCGG